>JAUYAR010000038.1 GCA_030693415.1 Candidatus Cloacimonadaceae bacterium
AATATGGGAAAGAAAGTTCTTGACGAAAGATCGGGATTTGAATTAATGTGGAATCAGGTGATTGTGACTGTAGCAATCGGCATAAAGTATATATTGTGTGAGGCGAAGACTTGCTAACAGGTCTTCAAAGAAAATGAGAAAGAATGAGTTGGAATCTACACCAACATTTGGGACTCAACTAAACGTGTAAATATTGGTTATATTGATGAATGTCATATTTGTACTTGCATTTCATGCAAGATTCTCTGCCCTTATTTTATCTTGATACGAAACCAGTGTTTGATAGATTGGATAACCTACAGATAGACTAACGTTCTTATAAAACTACGAACTGGAGTAACTATGAAAAAGTTCTATTTTCTATTTGCTTGTATTTTCGCAATTAGCATCTTAGTTGCGCAATATTACGAGCCAATACCGGAGATATTGAATCTGATATCCCTAATCAATGCCGATACTCTGGCGGCTCACGTCCAGCATCTGCAAAACTATCAGACCCGTCACGCGTTGGCAGGCAACCAATTGCAGATAGCCACCTGGATCGGCAACCAGCTTCAAAGCTATGGCATTTCAAATACTTACATGCAGGAATACCAGCATCTGGGCACCACTCAGTACAACGTGATCGCCACGATTCCGGGCTACCTGCATCCTGGGCGATACGTCATTGTGAGCGCACACTATGATTCCCAGTCTTTAAACAGCAGCAACTATACATGGGCTCCCGGAGCGGATGACAATGCCAGCGGAACTGCCGGCTTGCTGGAGATGGCCAGAGTGATGAAGCTCATGGTGTATCAGCCCCGCTGCACGATCCGCTTCATAGCTTTCAGCGCGGAAGAGGGTAATGGATGGGGTTCTGAGGAATATTGCGATTACGCGCTCAGCGAAAACCATGACATCCGGATTAGTGTGAATCTGGATATGATCGCCTCCAATCAGCCGGTCACCAACGAATTCCGCGTGGTTCCTTTCACGGGTTCGCCCCTACATTGCAAGGAGGCTATCGCATTCTCCGAGCCATATACAAGCCTGCAACCGGTGGAAGGCCCGATGAATCTGGGAGGTGACGGCATTATGTTCAATAATGCAGGTTACCCCTCTGTTATGTTTATAGAGCGCCACCTCAGCCCCTATTGGCACTCCGGCGAAGATGTGATCGGCAATCTGGACTTTCAATATGCCCACCAGATCATGAGCGCTGCCACAGCAACGACTGCTGTATTCGCCAATCAGCCTATTGCAGTGGGGGAAGTAAGCGTGTTTGACACTGGCACCGGAAACTCCCTGCTGGCGCAATGGGGCAGCTCTCCCGATCCTGAAGTGAGCCATTACGCCGTATATTGTGGTGCCGATATAAACGCCATGACCTTCTGGCAAAATGTAAATGAAACACAATGCCTCATCACTGGACTAATTGAAGGACAATATTACCATATCGCAGTCGCAGCGGTGAACTCAGCAGGATATTCCAGCATCCGCGCTTTTGCTGATGGGACACCACTTTCGGTGCCCTTAACTCCGCAAAATTTGAAGGATTTTCCTACTTCCGGAGCTATCACAATCACCTGGGATCTAAACACAGAATTGGATCTGGCAAGTTACAACATTTACCGAGCGCTGGGTCCGGATGAAACCTTAGCAATGATCGGCACTGTTCCCGCTCCTCAAACCTCCTTCACCGATACGGAGGTGAGCAGCAATCTGGAGTATTATTACTACAGCGTAAGCGCAATTGATACCCAAAATCAGCAAAGCCCCCTCTCTGAAGCTGTTACCAGCCGCATGGTTTCGCTCGATAGAGGTATTTACGTGATCGACGAGAGCAAGAACTTTGGAGGCTCATCTCCTTTTCAACCAACAGATCTGGCTGTGGATGATTTTTATGCCGCACTTCTGGAAGGCTATGCGCATGTCCAGCATTTGGATCTGGAAGAGTATAGCGGTACTCTTAGGTTGGCGGATATCGGCATTTATTCATCAATTTTATGGCATGGAAACGACAATTCAGATTTTACTTATCCCTATCATCTAAAAGATGTCTTGAGGCAATATGTCTTTTGGGGCGGCAAAGTGTTTTTCAGCGTCTATTTTCCCAGCAAAGCCTTTGAGCTGAATGCGGGCTATCCCGCATTGTTTCCATCTGATAGCTTCATGAATGAAGTACTGGGGATCGGAGGGGTATATTACAGCGTGGGAGCTCGTTTCAAATACGCAATTCCCAGCCAAGAAAACTATCTTTCTCTTCAGGTGGATAACCTCAAAACTTTGGCAAGCTGGCAAGGGCACATCTTTTGTGTTGAGGGCTTAGAGCCTGTGAATCCTGAAGAGAGTATTTTCATATATGCTTCGGATTACAGTTCCAGCAGTGGTCAGGGTATCTTGAATGGAAGCAGTGTAGGAGTGCATCACTATTATGGAGCAGGGCAAACGGTTTGCGTCAGCTTTCCTCTCTACAACATGCAGGTACCAGCTTCGGAAGCTTTGATGGATTATGTATTTGGGACTCTTTTCAACGAGTCCACGGAAGTTCCGGAAGACCAGGTACCGCCAATATTCGGATTTTCTATACTGCCAAATTATCCCAATCCGTTTAATACCGTTACCACCATCAAGTATTCATTAAATGAACCGGGACCAATATCCTTAGACATCTACAACTTGAAGGGGCAGTTGGTCAAGACGCTATTTCGTGGAAATGCTGATAAGGGTAATCATACAATATCTTGGAATGGAACCGATAACTCCGGCAATGCTTGTTCAAGCGGTGTTTATTTCTACAAACTAAGAACCTCTAGTAGAACAATGGTTCGTAAAATGTTGATGTTAAAATAGTTGTGAAGAATCAGGGGAGGGAGTTATTCCCTTCCCTGTCTTTAAAGAAGCAATCATGAGACTAAGAAAACTGGCATTGTTGATGCTCATAATATCGCTTTTATCCGCCCTTGAAGCTCTCACCCGCATTGTTGATATCGATGGCACAGGTCAGTATACATCTATACAAGCGGCGATCAATGTATCCTCACCGGGTGATACTGTGCTGGTATATCCAGGTAGGTATTATGAAAATGTTTATATCCAGACTAACAACATCAGTCTGTTCAGCTTGGAAGTGCTTACCAATAATCCCGCCTACATTGACTCGACAATTATTGATGGAAGACACTTTACTAACGGATGCAATACAACACTGCCATCGCTTCAGCGATGGAACTGCTGAATGCCATCATCAAGATCAGGGAGCCGGAGAAGCTGAATCCTGCAGAACAAGCCGCGTATGCCTTCGCTTGCTCCTCTTTGCCCAAAATGCTCTATCTCTTTGCACCGCATATTGCCGAAGAGCTGTGGCAGGTTTTGCAGCAGAATAAGTTGCTGCACGAAAGCGGTTTGCCGGTTTACGATCCGCAGCATCTGATCCGCAATAGCATTACCTACGTTGTGCAGATCAATGGTAAAATCCGTGGCAAACTGGAAGTAGCAGCCGATACAGATGCCGATACCATTAAAGCCCTAGCCTTGGCAGTGGAGAATGTGCAACGCAGCCTGGAAGGTATGAACATAAAGAAGATCATCGTTGTCCCGGGTAAAATGGTGTCCATTGCCGCAGGGTAGATAGATTAGAGCTTGATTACTTTCAGGTTTTTCGCATTACTGCCAGACTTAATTCTGATAATGTATAAACCAACAGGGGCTTAGCAGCACTAATAGTATTTCCACCCCAGACCATTGCATTCTATCAGTTGTTAAACAATGCTGCAATCCTCTGTGGAATCACTTGTGTCTGTAACAGAAGACCAATATTCTGAAAAGCTCTTCTTTGCGCCTCTTCGTAATTTGAGGCCACACCCTTTTGATTTACCATTTTTTCCCGGTAGTATTCAGTGCCGGTAAGCGAATCAGTTATGCTAAGGTCAACTTCTACCAGAACTGTTACCGCTTCCATTCCGCTGATTTGTTTTCCTTTGTAGCAAGAACTGTTAATTGTGATAAACAAATCGGCAGAATCATTATCAACTGTTTGTATTCCGATATCTACAAGTGATTTTTCAATAAAGGAACTCAAGGTAGCCTTGTTGATTAGCCTATTCTGTAAGTCTGTATTCAGCTCAGATATTTTTACTTTTAACGGTTGACAGTATATTCTCAAGATGCCTTTAGCCGGTTTGAAGTCAGGATAATAAATTCTTGCAACTCTTGACTTGATAGATGTTAGCAAGGAATCCATGTTTATACTGGCTTCAATGCAATCATCTTGAGATCTGAGATACATTTTACTAATTTTAAAATCTATCTTACCCGCAGCGTCTGTTACTGCATAATTAGTTACTTTCCCCAATCCACCAATTTGGATAAAGCTAATCGGGATACCACTTATTGGTACTTTATTATTGTTCATTAACATGCTTACTAACAAGGGAATGGATATGTCAATATCCTTACCTTTCTTACAATTTACAGCACTTGAAGCAAATTCTATCAGAACATTATTCTGTAGTTCATTAATCATTTGAATAATCTTTTGATCTAAATTTATTTCCTTACCCCATGAAGCAACTTTCAAAGTTTCACCGATGTAAGGGCTGATTGCATTAAAGGCCAGATAGAGATTCTGTATGGCAACAACATACAAGCTCTTCTCAAGATTTTCAAGGCTTTGCTCATAAAATCCTCTGCCAATATTCAAAGCAGATTCAATCCTTTCGCTCCTAATCCTCTGATATTCCGCTTTTGATAACCGGTAATAAACCCAATACTCTTTCTTATTGCTCCATGAGTCAACTAATTCTATATTCTCAATTTTTACATCAGTTGAAGTCTGGGTTCTGGTCATCGAATAATCCCTTACTACACCTGTGTCCTCTGTAAATTTGCTCTCAGATTCGCCTTTTACGTAAACCTCGATTTGGGTCGCTATATCATTATATGCGGCGTTCTTAGCCTGGTTCTGATAGTCTTTGTTACCTGCAATGATGCTGCGTCCTATGCCTATGTAATAACCACTTTCATTGGGGTGTTGGGTAATCCATAAAGGCGGTTTAACCGAAGCAAAGATAGGTGCGGTCATTATAAAAAACAGGGTTGTAAGATATTTAATTATCATAAAAAACCTGAGGTCACCCGGATGTTTCCGGATGACCTCATTTCCAGCTAATCTGTTTGCTGCTTAAGCTTGTCAGCAGCAGTTTTTTCTTGTTTTGCCGTAGTTATTGCTGCAGCATATTTCTTACTGCTGGGATTGAGCTTATAGGCTTCTTTTAGATTGAGAATACTATCATCACATTGACCTACATACATTTGCAACAAACCAAGATTGTAAAAAGCCTTGGCTTGGATTTTGGGGAGTAAGGCGGGTTTTTTAGTAGCATCAGTAAACATAATCAAAGCTTCGTTTGTTTCTCCAATTTGAACTTGCTTAATCGCTAAACCCAACTCTGGTAGATTTTTCGCATCTGTTTCAAATTTAGCTTCTACCATAACATCGTAGGGGACAACCAGTTTCATAAACTGATTGCTAATGTCATTGGTAGCAGCCGTATATAAGCTGTTTACATCAATCGCCGCAGGTTGCTTATTATCAGCCTTTTTTGTGCTGTACCTTGCAGACATTAGTTCTTTTACGCCGATTATTTTAGCAGTTTGAACATCACTTATTCTGACATTAACACCTAACGTGTAAGTTCCTGTTCTTGTGTAAACTCGGACATTGTATTTTTGCTTAGTCTCATAGTTTTCTCTTACTACATCTTCAAAGGTAACCGTTTCTTTGTAATTATCGGTGGAGACCCTGCCAAACACCAATGCGGCAGCTCCAAGAAATTGACCCAATTGAGCAGAGCTGTTTTCATCGATAAGCCCTGAATTGCTGAGCTTGTGTTCTGACAATATCCCCTTAAGGTTTTGTCTATCCACAACTGCCTCAAAATAACTGGAATTTACCAACTTTGTTGTAAACATGTCCATTAGGTCATTTGCATGATCTCCTTCACCACCGGTTAAATCACCTAATGCAATCTTCTTGAAGTTCTTCATGTTTACTTCTGCCGGCCTTTTTACCGTCATCTTAACTGCTGTTGTTGCACAAGCAACCACAATTAACAGAACTGTTACTACTGCGATCCACTTTACCAATCTCATGGTAACCTCCATATAGTTATTTTTGTGAGCTGGTATATCTAAAGTTAATTTGTTAGAAGTGTTTGTTTAACGATATTTATCACACATTTTGGAGCAGAAATTGCTATCGCTTTGATTCCCTTGTTTATGGATTTAGTGCGATGTTGCTTAATAATAACACGAGTGCTAACGGTTGCGATATTAGTTCTCAGTTGGTTTATACATGCAATTGTGCGCATCGGTAATTGTTGATGATAAAAGTGTGAAATTGGTGAGGCTGTTAAATGTGTAGCGTTAGGTCTGGGGTATAAACAGCTTGCTCTGGGCTTGTATAAAACGGGACGCTTATCTACAAAATGATCGGGGGGGGGGGGGGCAAGACACTGTATAACAAGAAGATGCAGAATAAACAGCTAACTTAGATAGTAAGGACACTACAGTTCCCATGCCGTTCACTACTTCAGCAATTTTCAGATATTTCAAGTTTCTGAGCATAACTTATCCTTCAAACAATTTTAGCCATATATTTTAAGATCATGTCCCACTGGTCTTTGCCACAATTAATCTGCAGCCTTAAGACATTCAATGCGCACTCTTAATAATCTGTGTAATTCTGTCAAGATAAATATCAAACCTCAGATCCGCCTGTTTTTGGAGACTGTTCAAGTTTTACTTCGTGTTTATGTAATCTTGGTGTTCAATTGTGGAAAAAAGTGGGCGAAACTGAGTTGGCAGAGCCTTCACCCATTTAAGTCAGGAGTCGTTAGTGCCTATACCGGCTTTGAAGTGAGATTTATCTTTAGCGGCACTAAGGACTCGTGGCGAAGATGCGGATACTATCTAATCCTATGATAGAGGAACACTTTGCGCACGCACGAGTCCTTTGCTCCACTCAAAATAGCTACTCCTTTAGCAATCGTGAAAGGTGCAAACGACTCCTGACTCACATAGGTCTATAGGTTGAGAAGTTGAGAAACAACTTTCACTGCTTTAGCTCTCACTGCTTTAGCTCTCACTGCGTCAGCTATAAACCGTCACTAGAAACTTCAAACTTTCACCACTTGGACAAATTGCTTAATAAACTGAATGCTAACCAGATACACATTTACTAAGATAGCACTTGGACATAGACACTCTGCTATAATTTCAGCATTTTTTATCATTACAAACTTCAAATTCATACATTTTTAACCCACTTGGACATTTCCCTTAAATCGATTGTAAAATACTCACAGTGTTCGTATCCTACTGAGCATTATACTCTTTACTTGCTGCATTCGGGTATCAAATCCATTGACGATGCCACTTGGACATTTGAAGTTTTGATGATCAAATTTGAAGTTTTAAGTGAGGGTTTATACTTGGAGCGTAGCGAGCTTTGGATAAGCGATGAGCACGATGGACTGATTAAATCCATTGAAGAATGTTTCCCGGGACAGCAAAGACAGCGTTGTATAATCCACTGGATGCGAAACGCTCAGTCTAAAGTATCAAAAGCTGACCTTGTGTGGTTGATGCCCTTATTGAAAGATGTAGTGTGTTCAGGCACAAAGGAATCCTTTGAATTAGCCTGGAAAGAGCTGATAAAGGTAGTTGAAACCAAAGGAAGGGATAGGCTAAGCGAATGGCTGGATAGCACTTACCTCGAGATAACGGTTTATCTGGAATTTCCCCCGGCGCATTGGACAAAGATTAAATGCACCAACTCACTTGAACGGCTGAATGAGGAACTCAGGCGCAGAGAAAAGTGTATTCGCATTTTCCCTGATGAGAATAGTTGCAATAGGTTGATCGGAGCTATACTACAAGGATACTCCGAAGATTGGACATGCGGTAAGATATATCTGACAATGCCTACTATCTCACCCTCTACTATCTCACCCTTTACTATCTCCCTAACCTACCTCTTATACAAGCCCATAACTCCCTCAATTCCCAAACCCGTAACTACCTCACATTAAACACTTTACAAATCTGTCCAGTTTTCCTTGTCCAAACCCCAAACCCCTAACTACCCTATACACCAAATACATCCAAGTTTCCAGTTTTCCTTGTCCAAAACTACCCCAAAAACCCACTTTTCCTTGTCCCCCCACACGAGACCGATGAGAGTGAGCATGTTATACCACAGAAAACCAATTGAGCAGCACTAAACCGTGTTTCAGGTCATCTATCACGTTCCGGTTGGTACCGGTCTTTAAGATAGCGCAACGGAGGTTTTACCAGCAATTCCCCGAATGCGGAAAAGGGGCTGAGTTCCATCTTCTGCCTTTGCCAGAGGAGATTCCCGGGTTGATTGTCGCTGCTTTTGAACCGCCCGCCGCAGCACATGCCGAGATTGGCATCTTTGGCGAGTCTATGCATCTCGTTCAATTTGCAGAGCCTGCCATAGGGAAAGGAGAACAAACGCTGCATCGGAATCGCCAGGGATCGAAATACTTCATCGGTTTGATCCAGTTCCAGCTTCATCTGTCCAAAACTCAAGCGGGAAAAGTCTGGATGCGAAAAGCTGTGGGAGCCGATTTCCGTCCCTGCGGTGCAAAGCTCTTTCACTTGTTCCAAGGTGAGAAATGGCTTGTTTTGAGCCAGAAACTCCTCCTGAGATACCTGCATCAGAGCTTTCCATAAAACATCCGTGAAGGCGTCTTTTTCCTCCATTTCAACGCCAAACAAACGCTTGCCCAGATCGGTCTCTTCGGGGAGCTTAAAATCGTCTTTCAGATCAAACAGGCGTTGCTCGATCAGTTGCGGAGAATTTGCCGTGCGAATAGCCAATAGCTTATGATTCCAAGCCATTGCCCGGTTGTCGATGCACTTTCCGATCAGAAACATCGTGAGCGGAACGCGGTACTTTTTCAGGATGGGAAAGATGAATTCATGGTTGCACGACAGACCATCATCCGTGGTAATGCTGATTGTGGGCTTTTTCCCACATGTGTCCTGAATAGCCTCGGAAAGGGACACGAACCGGAATCCGGCTTTGGAGAGAAACCTGATCTGCGCTTCAAACTGTCTTTGACTGATGCCTCCGGCACAGACAGTGCTACGCTTGTCTCCGATCTGATGATAATAGAGTACCCGGTGAGAGTTTCGCCACATTCTCAAGTGCCCCGCTTCCATCAGAAAGCGCCGTCTCCGTCCTGAAGGTTCAGATCTTTCTCCACATCCCAAAGCGCTTTGCTGATAAGCATTTCCATCGGGTATGATTTGCAAAATAGATAGGGAAGACGATTGGCATCCATGATGCTTTTGAAGTGTGGATTTTGGCTATAGATGACGTCGATTTGGTTCGTCATACACAACTGCATGATGAAGGCGGCAAAATCTCCTTCGAAGTTTGAGTCCAAATACATGTATGGCAGGCGAAGGATGCCGTCGGTCACCAACAGATGCAGCACCGCGATCAGCTTTTCCCCTTTGAAAAGCTTGAGTGGATAGCTCATCACCGCTGCTCCGACATTGCCAAAATAGCTGAGATTACGAGCTGAAACTCCTTCCAGACGGGGGTGGTTAATGGCGTTTTGCATCCGCCAGGATAAGGATTCGGGGGTCTTGATGCTAAAGTCTTTGCGTGTGTGCCTATTGATGAATTCCAGACATTCAGAATCCATACAATTGCCATATTCCACAGTGAGATCAGCAGCGTTTGCAGGCTTGCGTCGTCCTCGCAGACGCATATTCTGCAAGCAGGAAAGCGATCCGTGCAGGGGTTGATAGATCAATCCCGGAAGCCTGAAATTTGGTCTGAATTCCCTGAGAGCGCTGCGATTGATATTCAGAAACCAATAGGTTCGCGGTCTGAGCATATAAACCTGGTATTTGCCGCTTGCCAACAGTTTTTTAATCGTCCAAGGCGATCCGGAATTGATGGCGATGTTTGGATGGCTCGCGGTGCCCATATCAGTGAGCCGCTCTGCCAGATGCTTACCCCTGTATCTTGGCGTCGCCCACCAACTTGTGAGCCAAAACACTTTCGCCCAAGCGTCACCAACGCGTACCCGATCTGGAATCAAGCCCAGATAAGCACAAATCTCGCTGCCTTCACGCATCATCAACCAAAGCGGATCACCTTCCTCCGCGAATGGATTGGCTATATATTGCTGCAAGCGCGGACGCGTGAAGGGAAGCTCTTTGGACAGCCAAAACCGGCTGTCATCATAGAGCTGCCTGAGCTCGCGCAAAGTGTATGTTTCGATCTTCAAGTTTTCAAACACGATACCACCGGAAAGTTTTCCTTGCACAGGAAACTAACTTGGACAAAATGTCAAGCGAAAAAAACAGCATTTGTTGACGCTCTCCCGGGCACAATTGCAAAAAAGCATTGACACCAGAGAGGGGATCGCTGGTTTGGGTTTCGTCTGAGACGGTTCGTTTTTTACCTGAGGTGGAAACGATGCCATTCCGACGCTTTACAATCACCTTAAGACGCACCTAAAATTGAGTATTAAAAAAATAAATTAGTGGAGGAAAAATGCCATTATTACAAGCCATCAAGGACAAAAGCGTGAAGATCGGAGTGGTCGGTTTGGGCTACGTGGGTTTGCCAATGGCGGTCACGGTTGCCAAAAAAGGGTTTGAAGTCATCGGCTTTGAAGTCAGCCAATATGCGATCGAGCACGTCAATGCCGGTAAGAACTATATCGGAGACGTGACGGATCAGGATCTGATCGACGTCGTCAATGCCGGGAAGCTTTTCGCGACAGCGGATTATAGCAGAATGAAGGAAGTGAACATCGTTCTCATCGCCGTTCCGACTCCGTTGGATCTCTATCATCAACCGGACACCACCTACATCGAAGGCAGCACAAAGTCCATGGCGGCGCATCTGAACAAGGATACTTTGGTCGTCTTGGAAAGCACCACTTATCCCGGAACCACACGTGAGATCATCGTTCCTGAGCTTGAAAAAGCCGGATTTGTGGTCGGCAAAGACGTGTTTGTCGCTTTTTCGCCCGAGCGAGTCGATCCGGGCAACGAAACCTACAAGACTCACAACACGCCAAAGGTGATCGGTGGCATGACTCCCAAATGCAACGAAATCGCCGGGCTTTTCTATGAAAGCATCCTGGACGCGTCCGTGCACTTGGTTTCTTCTCCCGAAGTGGCAGAAATGGAAAAGATTTATGAAAACACTTTCCGCAACATCAACATCGCCCTTGCCAACGAAATGGCCGTGCTCTGTGATCGCATGGGGATCAGCATCTGGGAAGTGGTCGATGCCGCCAAGACCAAACCCTATGGCTTTATGGCATTTTATCCGGGACCGGGTGTCGGTGGACATTGCATTCCCATCGATCCCTTCTATCTGACCTGGAAAGCCAGGGAATACGATTTTCACACCCGCCTGATCGAGCTCGCGGGAGAGATCAATATCGCCATGCCGGAATTTGTCGTCCAGCGCTCCATCCGCATTCTGAACAAACAAGGCGTCGCCATTTCCAGAGCAAAGATTCTGCTTTTGGGCGCCGCCTACAAGCGCGATATTCAGGATATGCGGGAATCACCCATCGAAGGCGTGATCACCCATCTGGAAGGCTACAAAGCGGATTTTGAGATTCACGATCCCTATGTTCCGGAATTTCATCACGAAAAGAACGATAAGATGTATCAGACGGTATCTTTGGGCAACTTGAAGAAATATGACCTGATCATCGTGATTACGGATCACTCCAATGTCGATTATCAAAAGATAGCCGATTCCGGAGTGGCGATCCTCGATACCAGAAACGCCTTCAAGAACATCAAAGCGGATAATATCGAACTGATGTGATCCATACTTGCACTCAGGAAGAGATAATCAGGCTGTCAGTATCTGGCAGCCTTTTTTCAATAAAAGCAGATAAAGGGTCTCACTACTCCTGCCCGGATACGGGTGTGAGGATCGAGAAAGCAGCTTTGGAAGCCGCTGAATATGTCGATCCACGTCTGGGGCATTGGTTGATCCCCGAAGCCTTCCAAGAGCATGATGCTCAAAGGGATGCTTTCAAAGCCGGTGTTGATCACTCCCGGTTCGAAAGATAGGAATCGGACAAGCTGCGAGGCTTGGATCATGGAGCATATCACTCCTCTGCCACCGGCTTTGGCAATATCAGCAAGATGCCGGGAATCCGGGCTAAATGACAAAGCAAGAATCTTGTCCCGGATATCGGCAACGCATAGTTCCTCGGAGGTTCGGATCAATTTCAGGGAACCATGGCACACTTTTCCAAAGCCGATCTTTCCTTCCAAACGCTTGCCTGAATAGGAGATGCTGAGTTCCTCTCCGGGTTTTGCCGATAGCACTGTTCCGCTTACATGAGCTTGAAATTCCAGTGGTTTATGCAGGTATTGGATGGTCATTTGCCCGGTTGCGCGATCCAACTTCGTGATCGTTCCCGTGATCGGAGCGCGCACGAAAGCGGGCATGGTAGAGCTGCTTGAACGTTCTACCCGCTTGGCAAGCACATCGTTGCGATAGACGAAGTCGCCGATGTTTTTTACTGCATAGCGTGCCGCGCGCCTGGGTTCCAGCATCAGTTTTTCCGCCAGATCGATATTCATTGGTTTGCCAGAATAATCCTGGATCTCGGATAGCACCATAATACCGGTGCTTTCATCCAGAAACTCGATCTTCCCACGCACCGGACAATGCAATTTGCGGGAATGTCTCATGTGCAAAGACAGCTTGACATCATCAGGGATAATGGCATAAACTTCGTCAAAATCAAGGGAATCTCCCACTTGCTTGATCACGGAACGCCGGATGTCAAACGACTCGAGCCGATATTGCAGAATCGCGTCTAAGATATAGAGCCGCGGGGGATTGAAGCGATTGACCGCAACGACGTCATCCGGGGACACTTTATCGCCCACGGAAACGTTGATCTCACCTTTATAGGGCAGCTTGACGCGCCTGATCCATTCTTCGTCTTTCAGCACAGGTTTGATCAAAGAAAGAGGGCTTTCCATTGCTTCTATGCCGTCCGTTTCATAAGCTTTCAGCTTTGTCTCTGCTTCGTTTCTCCGTTTTGAGGGATCGAGTCTCGTATCGATAATGAGTGGCAGAAAAGTGGAAAAGCCGGTTCGTTTTTCCGTTTTGCCGATGGACGCCTGATTCAGCAGCTCGATCTGGATGGATTTCTCGCCGGCGTGGAAATAGTGAAATTCATCTGCCTTGACCTCCAGCTTTGTGCATTTCCCCGTTTCCGATATTGATATCCGCATCACCGCTTTTTTTTGTTTGGGAGAAAATACCGGAGCAATATGCAGTGCCAGTTTTTCGATGCAATCTCTTGCCATCAGATGGCTTGCAGCAGTGGGATCGACCTCGCTCAACACTCCCAGATGAGGAGAGATGAACCGGCGGTCGATCCAGATTTCCGTGATGCCTTTGGGGCGAAAGGAATCGATCAGGATCAGCGCGCATTGAGCATGGTTCTGCGCGTGGGCAAAGATGCCTCCGGCTCCCATCAACACATCGACGCCGCTATGAGAAAACACGTACTTTCTCTCTTCCCGCATATATTCGAAGATCATCTCATATTTATCATACTCGGCATTCTTGAGTTTGTCCATATAGCCGAGCTTGCCGGTGTTGTAATGCATCTGCCGGTGTTGGACAAGTGCCATGGCTAACGCTTCTCGTGCCAGGGCGTGCTCGATGCGGTATTCATTGCTCGTGCGGGGATTGGAGGTCGGATTGATCGTCTTGTTGGCGATATAGTTGCGCAAGTCCGATTCGTCTATGTCATTGGGCAGCCATCTCATCAGATTCTCAGCGCCGCATTCCTTCAGCACGTTCAAGGCGCTGTAGCTCATACCGAGGTTGGCGCTCACGGTTCGCTGAATATGGGTGTTGATGTAAGAAAAGACGTCTGTGGTCGCCCCGCCAATGTCGAAGGCAAAGATATTGAGCTTTTCCTTTCCCGCCGCGAGCGAAAGAGCATTTTGCACACCCACCGGAGTGGGAATGATCTGCGATGCTACCAAAGGAAGCAGATTTGTATAGCCGGGCGCGTGTTCCATCACGTTTTCCATGAAAAGTTGCTGTATCTTGTCCTGTGTCGGTTCGAGGTTTTCCATTTCCATGTCGGGACGGAGATTTGGCAGAATATGCAGATCAAAATCCTGGCTGATCAGTTTCTCGATCAAAGAAGCTGCATCCCGGTTGCCGGCATAGATGGCTGGAATCTTTCCGGCGGCATCGAATTTGGGTTCCGGAGCGGCGATGCGAACAATCTCCGCCAAACGCAGCACTCCAGATACTGCTCCTCCATCCGTTCCTCCGCAGAGCAAAATCATGTCCGGATGCAGGTTGCGCATGGCGAGCATCTGTTCCATTGCCTGACGTTTATCGTCAACTGCAAAGGTATCCAGGATCACTCCGCCGGCACCGTATGCGGCGCGCTTGGCACTGCTGGCGGAATCAAACAACGTTAGCCCGATCACCAAAATCTGCAAACCTCCGCCCGCGCTGCTCGTGGTCAGATAGGAAACGTCTTCTGCAAAAGCAAGTTCGGGAGCCAAAACTCCATCGCGCAGCAATTTGTTGCCGGTTTGTTGTTCGAGATTTTTTAACGCTTCGATGATGCCATAGCGCACGTCCGAAAGAGGATACTCCACCGTTGTGGCGGCATGGCTGAGCCCGATCAGTTTCGGGATTGTGCCCCGGGTGTCCAATAAAATGGCTTTGGTGGTGGTGCTGCCGATGTCACTCAGCACCAGAAAAGGCATCGTCGATCTCATAAGCACTCCTTTGATCAGATTGATAGCGAATAATGCAAGATTACCAAGCCGCTACAAAGTGTCAAGATGATTTGTGCCGCTTCCGCGCTCGGGATGGAAGAGACTGTTCAAAAACCATCACCATTCTACGCTGCTTTACCAGAGCACTTGGAGAATAAGTAAAAGGAGTCACTTGAATTTGCAAATTGGCTCACTGAAAATTGCAAATGGGGTAAACTGGGGAATTTGGATCACTGTTTTTGCAAATTTAGGTCACGCTTTTTGCAAATCACTACAAGACGGGTGTACCCAAACACATTGCATTCTGCGACGAGTCTGCTCAACCCAAATACTCATGTTTTCTTTAACCCAACTTTACCATTCTAAAAGTTATACACTTGTCCAGCATGCACTTAGCTGATTCATGGGCAAACACGTGTTTGTGTTTTCTGACTATTCTTTTGATTGGATTCCGGCTCAAATTCAGTGCATTATAGATTTGTATGTGATTATCTTCCGCTACAGCGCTGTCCACTATTGTGATAGTAGCGCCTTTTCCGGTTTGCATTGTGCTTAGGATCAACTGATGGTTGCGCAGCATAGTCCATGATATGTTTATCTCCTGTTCATGTAGCCGGCCTTGGATTGCGTTGACCAGATGATATGCCAGGACAGCGCCAAAGAGATGAAGCTCTCTCCCGCGAATCTTTTTGTTGGTAAACGGGTCTAAAGTGAAGCTCAGATTTGAGGGTTCTGAAAGCGCGTTCAACCGTATTCAACATCATATACATAGACCATATCTTATCGCTGCTGAGATCTATATGGCTGGTGCGAAGATAATACGATCCCGAGTACTTGGCGTCAAGCGCTCCCGGAAAGAGGGATCACGCGTTATGGTGGCTGACAGGGTCTTCATGGCAAATTGGCGGTCCAGGTTATCCTGCACTAAATAAACCTCGCTCATCCCGCCTGAGCCAGTGTGTTTAATAATGGTAAAATCGCCTAAAACTGTGCCTATGTCCAATTCCATACTATTTCCTTGCGTTTTGAGTGTATATCTTTCTATACTGAGGTTTGATAAAATCCATGAATTTCTCAGGTTTTATCAGCATCAAGGGGTTACCGTCAGCATAGCATTCGCCCATATACTGGACAATCATACCGTCTGGCACCAAGACAAAAAACACAGGATTGGATTTGTCAGGATAGCCTTTTCTCAAATCATCTTTCAACTGCCTGTTAAACTCTTTTTCAAGAAGTTTCTTGAATCTGTCTCTGCGATTGGGAAGGATGATATCATAAGATTTAATAATATGGAAATCCCGGTCGAACATAGTGTACTCAATAGATTCATCACCATGAGCGCCACCCCAAAAACCTTTGTGGCGTTTATACAAAGTTATAAGGTCTGTATTGAGGACAACTTTGATAAATAAACTATCATAAATGCTGCCTATAAATGCCGGTTCTTCAAACGTTACCCATGAATCCAGTATGCCATCAGCAAAAGCTTGAACATCATATTTGTTTTCTTTTGTAAGTAAATAATCAAAATCGCCTGCATCGCGATCACCGATTTGTTTCATTACATGCTCAATCAATTTTGTCACATCAACGCTGTCACTGGAGAAAACAGGATAACTGATATAAATAGAAAATTCACCGGTGGTTTTGGCTATACCGGATACATTTACTATTCGGTCTGTGAATTCAAACAGAGGTTTAGTGCCAGCAAGAGGTGGGTTTGTTTCATTCTTATCCTTTTTTTCAGTCAAATTGCATGCAATGCAAAAAAAGACAGCGCCCACCAGAAACAATAATCCCGAAGTAATGTGTTTGAGCGCTTTGCTGAAAATCTTAATTCTACTAATCATGGTTCTCCTGTAATTTCTTTTGTTTTGGCTTTGATACGCTGCACCTTATACATAGCCTGGAAGTTAACTGATGGATGAGCATCATAAAGGCATCTGCGCTATGAGTCGTGTTGCGCATGATTCCGATCATGCGGGGTAAAAACTTCGCAGCATCGGAATGCTGCGCTACGTGTCGGGTAGCGCATGATTCCATTCATGCGGGGGAGGGTGAATTCGCAGCATCGGAATGCTGCGCTACATGCTGGGATGCTGCCAAAGACCAAAGTCCAAAGAGCCAAAGTCCATTTAATGGATAGCCCTGAGCGCCCGCAAGCCCTTGTTGTGGTACCCGTTGTCGGGATTGCTGTTGTTGCGGTTAGCAACCCGACAGTTGTACTCACCGTAGTACCAAGAACCGCCACGCAGCACACGATATTCGACTGAACCTGCTCCTCTTGGATCAGAAGCCGGACTCTTGGCATAGTAATCCCCGGCATACCAGTCCCAGCACCATTCCCACACGTTGCCACTCATATCATAAATGCCAAGTTCGTTGGGTGCTTTGGATCCCACAGGATGTGTTTTGCCGCCCGAGTTGCCTCCATACCAAGCTACGCTGCCGATATCGTTTGAGCCAGCATATTCGTAGCCTTTGCTTTTGTTTCCGCCTCGTGCGGCATACTCCCATTCGGCTTCCGTGGGCAACCTGTATCCATTGGCATTCCAGTCACAGACTATGGTTCCTCTGCGCCAGTCGTTCGGTTTATTGCTACCATCGACACTGTAGCACGCAGTTAGACCTTCATTGATACTGCGCTTGTTGCAGTAATCTATGGCGTCAAACCATCTCACTTGCGCCACAGGCAGATTTTCACCTTTGAAATAGGAAGGATTGGAACCCATCACAGCAAGCCATTCCTTCTGCGTCACTTCATGTTTGCCGATGTAGAATGACGCAAGCGTCACCTGATGCACCGGTCGTTCATTGCTCTCCACATCAGTTGCGCCCATATTGAAGGTTCCGCCTTCCACATAAATCATATTCTTAGTTTGAGTTTGCATCTGGTTGGGGGTGCTTATTGTATTCTCAGCTCTTGGCGGCGGATGGTTTTTGCCATCTACTTTGTCACAAGCATCGAAAAGATCATGACAATCCGGGTAGCGGGCTTCGCGTTGTTTTTGGGTGGCTTTTCTGATGATTGCAACTGTTATCTCGCCAATAAATTGGTAAATTTTCCGGGGATCGGGCAAGTCCTTGTTAACTATCTCCAGCATCACATCAAAATCGCTGTCGGTATCAGCGCTATAGGGCAGTTTACCGGTCAGCATTTCGTAGAGCACAATGCCGGAGGAATAGATATCGGTGCGGTGGTCTATGTCTTTCGTGGCTTTGACTTGCTCCGGGCTCATATAAAAAAGGGTTCCCAGTTTGGCGCCGGTGCGGGTGAGATGTTTATCACTCATCAGGCGGGCAATGCCGAAATCCATCACCTTCACATCATCATTGGCATCCAGCATGATGTTCGAGGGTTTGATATCACGGTGGATGATCTGCTTGGCATGAGCATAGCCCAGTGCGCTGATGATTTGTTTGAAGATATGGAGGCTACGCTGTTCCGGGATGGGACCGGTCTCGGCGATCACATCCTTCAGCATATTACCCGGGGCGTATTCCATCACCATGTAATAGACACCATCCTCCACGAAGAAATTGTATAGGCTAACGATATTATGATGTTGCAGCTTTGCCTGAATGCGCGATTCATTGACGAAACGTTCGGAAAACTGCGGATCACTGGTCAGCGTGGGATTCAGGCGTTTGATCGCCACTTTCCTATCAAGCAGTCTTTCCTCTGCCAGATACACTTCTCCCATGCCGCCTTCGCCAAGCAAGCTAAATATATGATAATCACGCAGGATAGCTCCTATTTTAAATTCCATCCACTCCTCTCCATGCTAACGTTGGAACATGGTTTTAATAACTCAATCAAATGTCAAGGAATTTATCAAACCGCACATACTGGATGGAATGCTGAAAATCGGAGGCAAAAAAATGGCTCCTGAAGAGGGATTCGAACCCCCGACCTAGTGGTTAACAGCCACCCGCTCTACCGCTGAGCTATTCAGGAACGCATTAGTTGGGCAATTTTTTTTCAGGGTCATTTTTTGTCAATACTTTTATGGAATTGTGTCGGAAAAGATACCCGTGAATTGTGCATAGATGTCTATCATTCAATGCATTGAGTGTTGCATAGACCGTCCTTCTCAATGAGTAGCTTTCGGCTTCGCCGGCTTCAGAACTTCCGTCGGTTTCGTAGCAGAAAAACGGCGAAGCCGTGAGAGTGTAATCGCGCATGACAAATATGCGCTCTCTGCCATTCCAACGCAAGGATATCCGGCAATAGAATCTCCTGTTTGAAGTTATCGCTTTTCACAAAGAAGTTTCTCATTATATTGTCATATCAGCCGATAGTGATGAAATCTAAAAGTGAAGAAAAATTTCATTGACGTATTTGCGGGTAGTATAAAAGTGAAACAAAATGGGGTTTTGTCCCCAGATGATACAGTTAGACATAGATTACACTGTTTTTTGCATAAATGAGCGAGGAAGCAATTTGCTTTCTTTGCTCGCGAACTAAAAAGTAAACGTAAGTACAATCGGGGTGCCGACCGAGACCCGGCACGCCAAAGAAAAGTAAATGAAACAGACTAAGCAAGGAGAAACAGATGCTTAAAAAACTACTTATCGCTTTAACCCTTATTTTTGCAATGGGATTCGTGGCAAGCCTACACGCGGATTATCTTGTAAACTTCGATGGTACCGGAGAAGTAAAGACTGCTTATGCTTCCGGAACAGTTAATCTTAGCGGATTGGACTGGAATTTGGGTGAAACTCTGATCGGTACCGAAACTGCTGAATTACTCGGTGGAATCCGGACTGCCAGATTGAGAGGATATGGCATATCAAGTATGTCTATGCTGGCTAACAAAGCAAATGGTTTGGGTACTTTAACCTTTAGCTACAGAAGGTATGCAACCGATGCCCAGGTTGACTGGCAAGCAGAATACAGCACAGATGATGGTACCTCATGGGCTCCGATCGGCGCAGCATTCACTGCTCCCGCAACAACTGATATCCAGACCTTTTCGGAAATCGTGAACGTGACCGGCAACGTCAGAATTCGGATCAAGAGAGCAACGGAAACCGGCGTAATCAATCGGAGATTGAACATTGACAACATTAATTTGACCGATTTTACGGGTGTTCCCACTCCGACCATCATTGCATCCGGAACCCTGAATGCTTTCAGCACCTTCACGGGAACCCCTTCCGCCGCTCAAACTTACAACCTCAGCGGCAGCGCTCTGACGGCAAATATCGTTGTCAACGCCCCCCCCGGATACGAGATATCCTCAAACGGAAGCACCTATTCAGAGTCGCTTTCGCTTGCCACAAGTTTCAATGGTCCTATCTATGTCCGTTTGATCGGAACAACTGCGGGTAATTTTAGCGGAAACATTGTGCACACCAGCACCGGCGCCGCACAAGTGGACAAAGCAGTGACCGGCACCGTGACCAATCCAGCCCCGATGATTTATGCCACCGGAATCCTGAACGCTTTCAGCACTCTGGTAGGAACTCCATCAGTGGCACAAAGCTACACACTTTATGGCGAATTTCTGACCGCCGATATTATCATCACCCCTCCCACAGGATTTCAAATCTCTACGAACGGTGGCACCACCTATGCCTCCAGCGGTTCGGTTCTTCCCACATTCAACGGACTGATCTACGTCCGCCTTGCGGGAACTACAGCGGGCAGCTTCAGCGGAGACATTACTCACACCAGCACCGGCGCCACTCAGGTGAACAAAGCCGTAAGCGGAACAGTTAACCCACCGGTGACGGCACAGGTATTGTTTGAAGAGAATTTTGATTATACCGCGGCAACGCTTCTAACCGCAAACGGTTGGACAGCACACAGCAGCGGCGGCTCGAGCCCAGTGATCGTTGGAAACGTCGGTCTCACCTTTCCAAGCTATCCTTCCCAGGGGGGACTATGTGCACAGACCGTGTTAGCAGGCAGTGCGGAAGACGTTCACAGGAGCTTTACCGCCCAAACCAGCGGCAGTTTCTACGCTTCCTTCCTCTTCAATGCCAGTGAAGCCAACGCTACCGCGGGAGATTATGTCTTCCACATGTCGCCTGCCACGATCAGTACAGATTTCAAGGGAAGATTCTTTGTGCAGAAAGACGCATCGAACAACCTCCGTTTTGGAATCACCAAAGCCGGAACAGCCACATCAGCCGTTTGGACGGATTATCTGTATCCCATGAACACCACTGTTCTCGTTTTGATCAAATATGTGATCGTTGCCGAACCCGCCAACGACCAAGTTTATTTGTGGATAAATCCCAATTTCAGCGGAGCCGAACCCGCTCCCCAACTCACTGCGTCCGATGTGACGGGTGTAGATATCGGCAATATCGGCTCAGTCGCCATCCGTCAGGGAACGACTACTCCGATCGCCAAGATCGACGGCATCCGCGTATCCAATGACTGGAACATTCACTGGCAATCCCAGCAACTCAATCCCGTCATACATGCCACCGGCGATTTCGGACCCTTCCTCGCCGTTGCGGGAGTGCCTTCCGACGCTCAATTCTACAATCTCCACGGCGATGACCTCACTTCCAATATCTTCATCGACGCACCGGATGGATTTGAAGTCGCTACCAATAATCAGGGTCCCTGGACAAACACCCTTTCCGTCAGTTCCAGCTTCAATGGAACCGTATATGTGCGTCTCGGCACGCTACCGGCAGGTTTTTATGGAGGCGCGATCGTCCACACCAGTGGATCAGCCGTTGCTGTCAACCTGCATGTCGAAGGCGAAGTATTTCCTCCTGAAGGCATAATCAACGTTACGCAAAACCTGCAACCCTTCACAGCCATAGCCGGCACGCCAAGCGCCACCCAAACCTATGCTCTCAGCGGAACGAATCTATACGGCGACATCATCCTCACCACAGCAAGCCCCTTCCAGATCAGCGTCGGCGGACAAAACAACTGGCAGACGGGCTTGATCCTGCCCTTCAACTTCAATGGAAACATCGACGTCCGCATGAATGCCGCAAGTATCGGTGTCTATTCAGCAACGATCACCCATGCCAGCGACGGCGCCACTTCGGTAGCGATAAACGTAAGCGGAACAGCCACTTCCGGCGGAGCTGCCACCAATCTCTTCTTCAGCGAATACGTCGAAGGCGGTTCAAACCGCAAGGCAGTGGAGATCTTCAACGGCACCGGCGCAGCAGTGAACCTTGCCAACTTTTCGATCAAGAAACAGGTCAACGGAGCAGGTCTTTTCGGTAGTGAACTCCTCCTTACTGGAACTCTTGCAAACAACGACGTCTATGTGATCGTCTATTCCGCCGCCACGGGATCCCTACTCGGGGAACCATACGTCGATCTCGCAACTACCTCCGGCGCGATGACTTTCAATGGTAATGACTGCGTAGCACTCTATCATAATGGAGTCCAGATCGACGTGATCGGCATCGTGAACCAGGTGGAAAACTGGGGCATAGATGTGACTCTCGTTCGGTATCCCAACGTCACCGCTCCCAGGGTAGATTTCACTTTCTCCGAATGGACGAGTTATCCCGTTGATACCTTGACCTATCTGGGCTGGCACACCTTCAATCCCGGTGGAAGCTATGCCGCGACGCCCACTTTCGCTCCCGCCCCGGGCACCTATTATGCTCCTATCAACGTGACGATCAGCACCACCACGCCAAACGCCACGATCAGATACACCACCGATGGCAGCGATCCCAGCCCAACCCTGGGAACCATCTACACCAATCCAGTCGCTGTGAATACCACCACCACGATCAAGGCGATCGCCTACGCGGACGGTTTTCTTCCCAGCAGCATTGGTGCCGCCACCTACTCCTTCCCCATATTCGTGAGCACCATTGCCCAGCTCAGAGCCCAACCCACCGGCACAAACGTCTATCGTCTCACCGGTGAAGCGGTTCTCACGTTCAAACAGACCACCCGCAATCAAAAGTTCGTGCAGGACGCCACCGCAGCGATCCTGATCGACGACGTGGGTGGAATCATCACCACAAACTATAACCTCTACGACGGCATCACCGGTATCACCGGAACGCTGACCACCTATAGCAACCTGCTGCAGTTCGTTCCAACCCTCAATACCGGCGCTGCCACTTCAGTGAACAACGTTATCGTTCCCGAAGGGCGCACCCTTGCCAGTCTCACTTCCGCCGATCAGTCAAAACTGATCAAAGTCCTGAACGTGAGTATCGATGCCACCAACGTCAACTTCGGCACCATTGCCGAGAACATCGATGCCACCGATCCCACTGCAACCTTGGTGCTGCGCACCTTCCCTGCCACAAACTACAGCGGAACGCCCATTCCGGTTAATCCTGTGAATCTGGTCTGCATTGTGGGTCAGTTTGGTACCACGATGCAGGTCTCCCCGCGTTTCCTGGCGGATTTTGAAGCGACATCCGGAGGCTTGCCAAGCCCCGTTCTAACCATCAATCAGAGTGCCGGTTTGATCTCCGTCACCTGGAATGCGGTTGTGGGCGCGACTTCCTACATCATTCAAGCGTCCAATTCCCCCTACAGCGGCTTCGTCACCGTAGCGACGATCTCCCAAACTCAGTATGCCGCACCTGCGACCGAAATGAAATTCTTCCGCGTGATCGCCGTGCAATAATAATAGCCATAAACACCAAAATCATCAAGCCCGGGAAGATGATTCCCGGGCTTGTTTTTTTTCTTGTTGAGCAGGATGCCGATCCAGCCAAATCACGGATCACGACAGAGTTGCTCCTTTCTCAATTATTTAGTTTTCAGCTTTTATAATCTGGAAGCGAGAGATAGCTTATCCTAGTAGAGCGTCCCATATTTAATGTTGCATAGTCTTGGTTTCGGATTATCTTATCTCTTGAGAATACTTATCAAGAGGAGATACACATGGACCCGAGAAGAAAGAGATTACCTTTGGTAGTTGATGCCACTGTTAAAGCAGAGTTAGAGAAAATAGCTAACAGGCGAACTCAAAAGCATGCTAGCGTTTTCAGAGCAAGGATATTGTTGTCGTACATAGACGGCAGGAGAATATCGGACATAGCAAGAGATATGAATACAACTCGACCATTAGTAGAGCGCTGTATTGATAAAGCATTTAACTATGGAATTATGGACGCCCTGAATGATCTTCCCAGATCAGGGCGCAAGCCATTAATAACTGATGACGCTAAGGCATGGGTAATAAATTTAGCATGTACAGCCCCGAAGGAATTGGGATATGCTGCCGAAGTATGGACATTTAGCATGTTGGTTAAGCATATCTTACAGCATGCTGAAGCTAATGGGCATAGTTGTTTAATGAAAATGGGTAAGGGTGGTCTAACGAGAATACTTGATCAAGCTAACCTGCATCCCCACAAAGTTTCTTATTACTTAGAGAAACGTGATCCTGAGTTCGCGATCAAGATGGCAAATGTTCTTTGCGTGTATAAAGAGGTCGAGATGATAAATGCAGAGCCAGATGTTGAACGCAAACAAACGACAATTAGCTTTGATGAGAAACCAGGAATTCAAGCCATTAAGAACATTGCAGCACAGCTATCACCCGTACCAGGGGTTTATCCAAACATAGGAAGAGATTATGAATATAAAAGGTTGGGGACAGTATCATTGCTTGCTGGCATTGACCTTCATACGGGACATGTATATTCTGTGATCAGAGACAGGCATAGAAGCTTAGAGTTCATTGAGTTTCTAAGCCTAATTGATTCAAGCTATCCCCCGGACTGGTCGATCAAGCTGATTCTGGACAATCACTCTTCGCATCTATCCAAAGAAACCCAGAAGTTCTTACAGACAAAGCCAAGTAGGTTCGAGTTTGTCTTTACCCCCAAGCATGGATCTTGGCTGAATATGATTGAAATGTTCTTTAGCAAGATATCCCGTTCATTTCTTAGACATATAAGAGTTGGATCAAAGCAAGAACTGGTCGAACGCATCTACCAAGGGTTGGATGAAATCAATAAAACACCGGTCGTGTTTAGATGGAAGTATAAAATGAATGAAGTTCAATTATAGAACGTTAATTATGGGACGCTCTACTAG
>JAUYAR010000039.1 GCA_030693415.1 Candidatus Cloacimonadaceae bacterium
CTTTAACAGTGGCATCAACTACCAAAGGTAATCTCTTTCTTCTCGGGTCCATGTGTATCTCCTCTTGATAAGTATTCTCAAGAGATAAGATAATCCGAAACCAAGACTATGCAACATTAAATATGGGACGCTCTACTAGAGCGATATAATGATAGATGAAAAATACTTGCACAGTGACTTGACCGATATGGTAATAAGATGCTTCTTCATAGTCTATAATAAATTGAGTTATGGCTTTTTAGAAAAAGTATATGAGAATGCACTCCTCTTTGAACTTGAAAAACAAGGCTTATCTGTCGAGGCACAGAAAAAAAATCGATGTTTTTTACTGCAATCATATTCATCAAGTCATCAGTGTTCTATAAATCATTATCAATCATGTTCATCACGTCATCAGTGTTCCATAAATCATCATGAAATATAAGATCACCAAATACTCGCTTTTCATCCTGGACATCGCTATCGTGGTGTTCGCGTTTTTGTTTATTGCAAAGATCCGCACGGGGACGAGGGTGATTTTGGCAAGATATTCAAGATCGCTGATTCCATTTACTTTAATTTGGATCGGATCGGGGATCTGGGGGCTCAAATACTCGCTAAAAAAGGTCGGCAACGCCGGAGAGTTGATCAAGCGCATCCTCAAATGTGATGCCGTAGCGGTCATGCTCGTGTTTGTGCTGATGTATGTATTCCGCAAGTTCTACTATTCGCGCGGCATCGTTTTCGGCACGATCCTTGGCAGCGTTGCGATCGAGCTTTTTCTTTTTGTGGGGGTCTATTATGCTCTGCGGTTTCACAAGGCAAACAAAACCTTTGCCAGCACCAAACTGGTGACCCGATCCAAAGCGCTGGAAGAATCCCAAAGTCCCAAGTTCTTCCTCGATAGCAGCAGTTCAATACCCAGTATCCACAATTCCAGCTACAATCCGCCATATTCCGAGTGCAGCCCGGAAGACAGTATCCTGGTTCCGCTCTGGCAAAGCTATCTTGCCGATAATCCGAAACTCTTTGATTTCGTCAACGACTACCTCGATCTCACCAAGTTTGGCAAAACCGGCACCCTGGTGCTCCATTCCGAAACATATTTCAATATCCAAAACGAGAGCCCGGAATCACGGCAGATATTTATCAACCTCCACCGGATCAATGATTTCCGCCGCATCAACCTCTATCTGATCAAAGTGAATGAACTACTCGTCGATGGTGGCGTCTTCATTTGCCACGGACAGACCATTTCCCAGCGCCGCAATCAGATCTATCACCGTTTCACGCCATATCTCGGCATATTCATCTATTTCTTTGATTTTCTTATCCGGCGCGTTTTCCCCAAGCTCCCAGTTTTGCAGGGCTGGTATTTTGCTCTCACCAAAGGCAAGAACCGTGCCCTCTCCGAAACCGAGATGTTAGGCAGATTCTATTTCTGTGGATTTGACCTCATCCACAAACTTGAAATCAATGACACGATGCACTTTATCCTGAGAAAAGCCCGTGAACACCGAACCGATCCAAACCCCACATACGGTCCTTTTATCCGTTTGAAACGCAAAGGTAAAGACGGAAAGATCATCTATGTGAAGAAGTTCCGAACCATGCACCCATATAGCGAATACCTTCAGGATTATGTGTATCAAACCAACGCGCTCCAGGAAGGCGGGAAGTTCAAAGACGACTTCCGCGTAACCGCCTGGGGCAAGATCATGCGCGCCATGTGGATAGACGAGCTGCCCCAGATTCTCAATTTCCTCAAAGGCGAGCTGTCGTTAGTGGGTGTGCGTGCCCTCAGCGAACACTATTTCAACCTATATCCCCCTGAGATGCAACAGCTTCGCCTGAAGCTCAAACCAGGTTTGCTCCCCCCCTTCTATGCCGATATGCCCAACAGCATTGAAGATATCGTGGAATCCGAACGCCGCTATATTGATAGAAAGATGAAACATCCATTTCGCACGGATTGGACTTATTTCTGGAAAGGAGTATGGAATATCTTGGTGAAAAGGGCGAGGAGTAAGTGAACATGATGAACAAGACACCAAATTGGGGAGCACAGGAAAATCAGGATATATAGGATATTTTCTACAAAACACTCATAGCTATTGTAAAGGCGGGATTTCGATCCCGCCTTTTTTTTTATTCAAATCCAAAGCATCAGAGAGATGTTTGTCGGTGAACGGGTGAACCAACTCTGTAGCTCATCCCTTCACTCGTTCACCTGATCACTCGTTCACCTGTTCACTTGAAAAAAGAGATGAATATCACCGCTATCTGGGACTCAATCACTGCCTTCCAGCACTCTACTGATAGTCGAAAGCAGCTCATCTCGCATAAATGGCTTATGCAAGGCTGCTTTGGCGCCAAGCTTCTTTGCCAGAGGGAGATAGCTATCCGGACCAAACTTTCCGCCGCCGGACATGGCGATGATTTTGATGTCTGATTTGCAGTTCAGTAATTCCTGGATCGTCTCCAGACCCTCTTTATCGGGCATAATGATATCGGTAAGAACCACATCTGGTTCCCATGTTTCGCAGATCGCAAGGGCGCGATTGCCGTCCTCGGCTTGCTTCACCTCATATCCCGCTTTTTCCAACATCTGCACCAATACATTCCGAAAGCTGTTGTCATCTTCTACCACGAGTATTTTTGCCATTTTTCGTACCTGCTTTATATTAACGTATTTTAAATCTGTTTCCCAATCTGAGTCCATCCGCGGCGCTGCTGATTATGCCTCCGGAATATCCGCTACCCTCACCCACGGGATAAAGATTGGACGCTGAAACGCTGTGCATCAGGTTTCGGTCTCGAACAATCCGAATGGGAGAAGAAGTCCTAGTTTCCGGCGCGATCAACAATGCATCGCCAAAAAAACCATTGATAATCTGATCGAATTTTTGTAAAGCAGATTTAAGCTTTTGAACCACTCCATCGGGAAATAATGTGGAAAAATCGCAACACCATGTCCCAGGTCTGAAACTATTGGATTGCGGCTGGGAATTGTAACTGCCACGAACAAAGTCTGTTGCGGCTTGAACCGGAGCTTGGTATCCAGCAAGAAAGGCTTTCTGCTCCAGATGCTTTTGGAAAAATATTCCGTCGAATAACCCGTTTCCGAAATCTTTTTCATCCACACCGGTCACCACGCCGCTATTGCACCATTTATTATTTCGGGTGGAAAAGCTCATTCCATTGGTAACGATCCCAGTCTTTTCAGACGCGGCGCCGATGACCATCCCGCCGGGGCACATGCAAAAAGTGTAGGAGCCGCTATTTTTATCCGTGAGACGATAACTTGCCGGACCGAGGATTTGCGCCCATCGCTCGGAACCATAGATGTTGCGGTTGATCGTAGCTTGTGTTTGTTCGATGCGAAAACCCACGGAAAATGGCTTTGATTCCAAGCTTACTCCCCTTTTGTGCAGCATTGCGAAGGTATCGCGAGCTGCGTTTCCGGGCGCAAGGATCACAGTTTCGGGACGGTGTTTCTCGCCATTGATAGTAGCCGATCTGATCTTGTTTCCCTGCAGATCGATATCCTGCAGCGTGTGGCGATAGAAAAAGCGGCAGCCAAGTTCAAGAAGATGTTTGCGAATCTTGATTACCAGTGCCCTGATTCCATCTGTTCCAAGGTGGGGGAGAGCTTCATACGCGATTTCAGGTGGCGCTCCGAAGCCAATCATCAGCTCAAACACTTCCTGAACGATCGGATCTTTTGAGCGGCTGGTGAGCTTTCCATCGGAAAATGTTCCGGCACCGCCCTCGCCGAATTGAACGTTTGAATCCTCGTCAAGAGTTCCATCGCTCCAAAATCGTTCTACACATTCAGCCCGTTTGGTGATCTCGTCTCCGCGATCGAAAAGACAAGGTTTGAACCCGCTCTTCACCATACCCAAAGCGCAGAACAAAGCAGAAGGTCCCATGCCGATGATATAAGGATGCGGATCTTCGCAATCAACCGGAATGTTCTCTGGAAGCGTAAGTTTCCCATAGATAGCCAGATCACGATTGGATACAGGAGACGAATCAATATCCAGCAGCACGCTGAAATCATAGATGGGGGAATCGAATTTGCGGGTGTCCACCGCCTGACGCAGGATTTGTATTAGTTCAAACGCATGCGCAGGAATCCTCAATTTGCGGGCGATCTCTCGCTGCAGATCATAATTCCGGCGCACCGGGAAACGGAGATTGCTGAGCGTAAATATCATAAATAAAAAAGGCGCTGCGCACAGCGCCGGTTAAATGATGGTGGCGAGACCCAGAATCGAACTGGGGACACAAGGCTTTTCAGGCCTCTGCTCTACCGGCTGAGCTATCTCGCCTTCGCCGAAGGCCAAAGACTTGGGAGGGGCTTTTTTTGTCAAGCGGAAAAGGTGGAAAGGTGGAAAGGTGGACCAACTATGCAACTCACCTGCTCTCCCGTTCACCTAACCCAAGTTTCGCATTTTAGGGACTAAGTTATTGGTATATATGACAGTCATTTTTCAGTTAGGCACTAAACTCTGTGTTTAGAGATGATTTGATTTTTGAAGACTTTGACGTTCAGCAGGGAGTAGATTTTGTCTGCCTTG
>JAUYAR010000040.1 GCA_030693415.1 Candidatus Cloacimonadaceae bacterium
ATCGGAGCCGTAAGATACTGGGATACAACGTTTCAGCCAGCATGGAGGCAATCCACACACTTCAAGCTATGAAAATGGCATATAGCAATGGCAACCCATCCGAGGGCTTGATCCATCATTCTGACAAGGGGAGACTGTTCAAGTAAATTCCCTTAAATTTCAAGAAATTAGCGTTTCGGAAATCAAGAAAAGTGGGCGAAAGGCATCCTTAGGCAGGGGTTGCCTTGAATTGACAGATCGTCTACGCAGAAAACACTTCAGTAAATATCAATCATTTTTCGTGGGGAAAAGCCTTATGCTTATAGCCGCGACCATAGGGCTGTTTATGGACAATATGTATATTTAAACAAATGATAGAAAATCATTTACAACTTTTGCCTTCTAACTATTGTGGCGCCCAAATTTACCTGAATGAAGGAAGCCAAAAATGAAGAAAAGTGTACATGTCCAGAACCATGTTAGTGTGGATTGCGATGAAAATCAGTTTCGGGTGACAATAAACTCCCCCGTGGTATTTACCATGCCGAACATCGGCGTAAACCGCAAGTTATTGGTAGTCTTATTGCGTCTTTTAGTGGGAATCGATGGAAAGAGTGTCCTAACCTTCCACCAGATAGCGATTTTACTTGGCTATCCTGATCGGAGAAACATCAATAACTTTTGGCGTGAATTTCAAGCTCATAACTGCAATATTCTGGAGTATCTGAGCAGGAAGGTCGAATTGCTAAAGTATATTGACCTGATTCAGAAGTTTGTTCTCCAGAACCTGCTGTTACCTTTGAATTTAATGTATCAGATATTCACCGCTCAGCACACGATTAAAATGTCTTATCCCACTTTCTGCAAGTATGTGGGTCAGATAGATGGAGCCGCCGTAGCAAAGCAAGCCCGGACACTATTTTGGGAAAAAACAAGCAATGGAGATGTCGTTAGTCTTTTGCGGATATTAGCCGATCAGCATAATGTTCCTGTGATCTGCGATCAGCTTCTGGAGCACACCAAAACTATTGGGACCCAACCCAAGCAAGCAAGCACAGCCAGGTTTCCACTAAATATGCAGCGCCAGAATCTTTGTCTTATGGTGCACTATCTCATTGGCAAAGGTATGAATCAAAGTACCATAGCAATGCTGTTAAACACAAGTAAGGCAACCGTTTCAAATTTATGGCATGAAATTGGGGACTTACAGAGCATCATCTTGAATTCCATTGGCAAATGGAGCGGCAAGATCAGCATTGATGAGAAGTTTCTCAGGTTAGAAGGCATTCCCTACTACATCATCACGATAGTGGACTTCATAACGGGAATACCACTATACCTGAATCTATTCAGAAACACCAGGAAAGAATCTTACGAAGCTTGTTTCAGAGCATTCCACCTGATCTACAAGAAACCGCCCACATTGATTGTCAGCGATGGAAGCCAAGCTCTGGCAGCCGGAAGAAAAGCGGCATTCCCCAATGTTCCACATCAGCTTTGCAAGTTTCACAAGATCAGGAACTTGTTCAAGAAAATATCCAACAGCAAGATAGCCTTTGAAGAGAAAATCATGTTAAAAGCCAAAGTCGTGAAGGTGTTCAAAAGAAATTCGGTCAGCGGACGAAAGAAGGGCATAAGAGAGTTGAGGTCTCTCGCCCCCAAGCCCGCTGCCGAATACATCGATTGCAATATCCTCAAGCACTGGAAACTACTTTGCAAGGGACTAACTTCCAACGTCTCCGAACGGTTTAACCGCAAAATCACGAAAGTGCTGTCCGGAAGATATGGTCTTAAATCCGAACAAACCGTTCTGAATCTTGCTCTTTCGCTCTGGTTAACAGAATTGATCGATAAAGGCAAACCAATCATGCATGAGCAATCGCTGATTGCCAATCTGAACATCTCCCAAATCTGTCAAGAAAATGTAAAATGGAAGCACTTAGACCACTTATTCTCCAAGTGCTCTGGTAAAGCAGCGTAGAATGGTGATGGTTTTTGAACAGTCTC
>JAUYAR010000041.1 GCA_030693415.1 Candidatus Cloacimonadaceae bacterium
GGCAATGGAAACGCAGGATGAGTACAAGGACTCTGTAGACAGTACAGCGGTAAGTGTGGAGTCCTTAGTCGCCAAACACCGGGAGATAGCCTTCAGCATCGACTATGCGGAAGCCAAACGCCGACTGGGTGAGATCAAGAAGGAAATGGCTGACTATGAGGACACGGTCAAGAAGATGCAGACCGGTCTGGTTATCGTCAGTTCCGATTACTTCGACAGACAGAAAGAGCGCACCATCGAAGCGACCGAACTGGCTAAGAAGATAGCAATTGAGGACAGCAAAGCCAGAGCTGAGTTCAACAAAGAAAAGGTTAGGATTGAGACTGAAGCTACCTTAACCGGAATAGCACTGCTTGAGTATAAACTCGAATACACCAAACAGCATTATAAGGCACTGGGAGCCGTAACCGCTCTGAATGCCGATGAGCAGATCTCTACTCTGGAACGTATCAAAGGCTTTGAACAGCAGCTTGTCCAAACCAAGCAAAAAGACCTCGAAGCTCTGCAATCACTTCAACAGAAGTATGACACCCTATCCATCGATGATGCGGTGGCTCGCAGGCAACGGGAACTGTCTATCCAGCGGAATGCCGAGTTGGAGAAAGCCCGCTCACTGAATGCCTCCGAAGCTGTCCTTGCTAATATCAACAGTTACTATGCCAAAGAGATAACCAAAGTGGAAGCTGATGCTTCCGCTCAGAGAGTCAGGCAAGCTGAGATTGAACAGAAAGAGAAACAACGCATCGCTGAGGAAGAGAAACGCAGGATTCAGGAATTAGAAGATACACGCTATGAGTTTGCTCAGAGAAGTCTTGATTTAGCAGGTAATACCTATCAGGCAGAAATGGATGCCATCGACAACTACTATGCCAGGAAGAAGGATAAACTCATTGCTGCGGGTCTTACTGAAGCGCAGATCACCAAGCAGACCGAACTCGCCAAATCCAGAATCAGAGAGGATTATGACCGGAAGCACTTTGAAGGGGTCAGTTCTATACTTGGTAACCTTGCCAAGACCAGTGAGCTCTTCGGCAAAAAAGGCTTTGCAGTCTGGAAGACGCTTTCCATAGCTCAAGCGATGATGGATACCTATTCTTCTGCTACTGCCGCCTACAAGGCAATGGCAGGTATCCCGGTGGTCGGTCCCGGATTGGCTGTCGCTGCTGCCGCCGCAGCCATCGGAGCAGGTCTGGCTAATGTCGCTGCCATCAACAGCACCGAACCACCCAAAGCAGCCAAAGGTGGTATGTTGATCGGTAACTCTCATAATGCCGGTGGAATCATCATCGAAGCTGAAGGTGATGAGTATATCACTGCCAAAGACCGAGTAAAAGCCTTAGGTCGAGGTATATTCGACTTCCTGAACTTTGCTCCTCTGAATCAGGTTAAGCTTGCCTTTGCCGGACTGCCCATGCCGAGTGTCCCGCTGCCTGCCAATGTCGGCTCATATTACGGCTCAGGTGGCAGTATAAGTAGCAATGGCAGTATAACTGCGCTCCTGGATATTATGAGCGATTTGCGTGATCAGGTTGTTGAGATGAAGCAGAATATCAAGGACAGTAAGTCCATCATCGAAATCAATGTCGATCCGCTGTCTAATGATCCGGTCAGAGTCAGTGAGATTGCCGATACTGGCAAACAGATCAGGTCTGAGGTATAGAGACTGTGCCAAACCTTTTCAAAGTGGACTTTATACAAGGCAAGACCAATGCTACCGATTACGGACAGATCAAACACAGCCTGACAGATACTGCTGCAAGTCGAGCTATCATCAGTCTGTCGGTTTCTGCTGATAAACTACAGACAGTATCCAACTACAGCAGAGAACCCAAGCGACTGATCTTTGAGTGCTTCCCGACTATCTGGATCAACACCAACATCCTGTCCGGAAGCAATGAGCATGAACGTTACATCTCCTACTATGAAGTGAAAGTCTATCGTGATAATACTCTCTTCTTTAGGGGGATAATCGATACATCGCAATTGAGCTTTGACGTCAGCACCGGTATCCTGAAACTCACCTGCTACGATAAGATTAAGCTGTTATCGGTATATTCCGATCTCACTCACTATTACAGCCTTACTGCAGGCTATCAGCCCATCTGGTTGCTTGCTTACTTCCTGCAGGATATCCAGCAGACTATCCCGATCGCAGTTCCCTATAGCAACCAGTTCACCATTCCCACGCTGAACATCAGCACGGGTAATTTGCTGACCATAGCCCATATCGGCTTTAATGATCTACTTGCCTTTCCTAATCCTCCGGGTGGCTGGACTTACAGCTATCACAGTTCAGGATGGCTTGCTCCGAAGTTCGGTTACAGAGTCGATGTGCCAAGCAATAAAGTCACTTTTGTCTTTGCTTATAAGAAGGTCATTCAAGCCACCTATCCCAATCCTGCCACCACCAGATATCAAGGTCGCTACAGAGGCAGGATATACAAGTTCTATAACAATATCTGTCCCGTGATTGAGGAGTATGACGAAAAGACCGGATGGGAGGACAACCTCACTTCACTGGATAACGCCTATAATGAACTGCTCAGCTTCTTTAATGATAACGGCATCTCCGAGGCTCAACTCAATAGCCTGACAAGTACCGGCACCTTGGGGCAATGCAGCTATGGCAGCAGCCAGTATGTCAATCACTGGATCGAAGCCCACTTTCATGGCAATGTCATGCCCACCAAGCTGCAGCCCGGCAAGTCTTACGAGACCAACCAGGCTGAACAGACCGATAACCTGAAAGCTCTGCAGGCAATGCTCATGCTCTATAATGCTACTATCTTTACCACTCCCAATGGTAACATCATTCTCAAGAACAAGGATGCCTATGCTACCACCATTATAGACATAGCCGACTCTGATGTTGTATCCTTTCTCTCCAAGCGAGGTAATCAGGAGAAACCCGATATCAAAGCCATAGACATCTTGGCAGGAGATACAACTCAACTGCAAGGCATCATCCAGCCTTATCTGATAGACTTCTATGACTCCCGGTGGTGCATTGAAGCCGTAATAGATCAGTTATCCAAATACAGCCTTAATCTCCAGTCCAAGATCAGGATTAGGAACAAGGTCTATGCCATTACCGAACTGGAGCGTAACTATCAAAATGATGAATACAAACTCAAGGCGTGGTTGATATGAAAGGCTTTCGCATGATCAGAACCGGCAGCGGCAACAGCTTCTATGCTTGCACAAACGGGCAGGTGGAATATGTTCCCAAGCTCAAATACCGCATAGAAAAGAAGAATGCATATGATCCCACTTTTATCCACCAAAGAGAGCCATACAGAGAAGATGTCATCAACCTTGAAGCGGTGCTTAGACCTGAAGAGTACAGCGCCTTCCTATACTTTCTGACCATACCCGGCAAGTTCTATATTGAGTTTACCATGTTCGGCACGTTGGTCAGGCAGTTTCCCGTAACTATCACTCAGCTACCCAAGATGCCCGATGATCTGCATGAGTATCCTGAGAAAATTAAGGTCTCTCTGGAGTCCAGATACACCGGCGAACTCACCTTCATCAACTTCGACTATATTCATAGCTTAGACGAGTATGAAACGGTCTTCCGGTAACGTCAATCAACACCAACCATAAAACAAGGAGCAGACATGTATAGATTTGGAATCAGCTATTACATCATGAGCGCAGCCAACCGCATACCTTTGACCGGAGTGACCATCAGATTGGTCAGACCCGGACGAACATTCATTGAAGGCATCAAGGTCACTGAGGCCACTTCCGGCTCAGGCTATTACGAAACGGATACCCTTTTAGAACGTGACTGGGGTTTCTATGAGATCTGGGATAACAAGGTTGATCCGAATGGTTCATTCTCGGGCAAGACCTGCACCGTCGGTAAGCTCGATGCCAGAGGTATCCAGAACAGCGCAATCTACACCAATCATGTTCTGAATGAATCTATTACAGCCGATAAACTCTCTGATGACTGTATAGAGCGAAGGCACCTCAAAAACGAAACGATCCCACTATCCAAGCTTATCTATGAAATCCAAGACCAGAATAACGGAGTGGGTGCGCCCAGTCAGCGAACACCTCCGGACATCAATCACGACCAGTCTGTCAGCCATAAATTGGATAGAGAATACGATACCTTGCCCCAAGTTATCTTGACCAACCAATGTGACTGCTTTCTGTATATAACTGATGTCAAACTCGATGGCAGGCAGGTAACAGTAACCATCGGCATCAGCCAGCGATGGACTGCTCCTGAGCTAAGATACAGCATCCTTGCTCTCAGCAGCGATTAACGAAAATAGAGATTAAGACTAAAATAGAAAAGAAACCACAGAACCCTAACCGCCCGGAAAGAGAAACCCGGCAGAGCCGGGTAACTGGTGATAATGAGCAGTTTATTGCTTCTGCTGAAGCCTGCAGATCAGCTCCGCCATCAGATTGATCATTTCCTTATAATCACTGCATTCCCAGGCATCATCGGCTTTGGTTTTGATCTCGTCCTCACTCATCTTCTCCGACTGCAGCCAGGGTCCCCGGAACTGATTCCACCAGTTCTTATAATGATACTCACCTGCGTATGGATCAACCTCAACTGGTTGTTGATCAGCCACCATGGCTTCAATAGGTTGTTCTGAACCATCCTCTCTCAGCAGTACGATCTGGCTGCCTGATTGCACCATCTCCTCCAGCGTTGCCTTGTCTTTGCCATTCATATTTTGCTTGGTCATCTTGATCTCCTTCTCGGTAACCCGACTGTTGATTTATGGGTTCTACTTAAACCCCCTCGCAACCGTGGTCAAGTCCTTTCTGCACAATATGATAAGAAATTAGATAATACTTGAAGATACCAGTTTACAGGAGCAGAGTAGCTATAGTAAATGAGATCAATAGATTAGCAAAAACCATTTGAAAAAAGGGTGACACTCTCCCCGATTTAAACACTCTTGATCAGATGGGAAACAGATTTAAGCTAACATACTTGAGTGGAATTAATTAGCAGTGGCGTTTGAAAAATGGGTGAAACAAATCATTTGAAAAAAGCGTGACACTCCATTTGAAAAAAGGGTGACACTCCCTCCCTCAAAATACCCCAAAATACTCGATTTGAAATTTTGCGTGACACGATTTGAAATTTCACTTGATACATTGTAATCACCTACATATTTCTCCCTCACATCCCTCCCTTTCCACAGTGTTAATCAAGCCTTAATCAAGCGTTAATCAAGCGTTAGTTTTATTACGCTTGATTAACGCTTGATTAAGGCTTGATTAACGCAGTCAAGTGGGAGAGCGGAGTAGCGCAGCATGCCGATGCTGCGGAAGCTGTGTAGTGTAGAGCAGCATGTGATCTTCCTTGGTGATGGTTCTGTTGGATGAGATTAAGCTCGCGTTCAGTTTTGACTCCAAATAAGCCCTTGTAAGAATTGACGTAGCACGCTGATGACAAAGGGCTTATTTTGAGCTAAAATCAGAATTACTGATCTGGAAGATGCTGAGACGCAAGCCATAAACCCTTGATGGGGCTGCCGCGCAGGAACCGACGGGGACGTCGGTAATTCCATATTTCGTCCTATGAAATGGTCAGGGTTTAACCCTCACATCATCCCTCCGCTCTTGCTCAGATTTCACTCTGTTTTCCTCTCTGTTTATTTAATCTCTCCTTCAGGTGAGCGGCAGAGTCGGTTCACCCGTTCACCCACTCACTCGTTCACCTGCCTAAGGAGGCCACCAGATTTTGTGGTTGACAGATAGTGACTGCTCAGATCGATGTGCTACTCAAAAATTTTAACAACTGAGGTTTCTAATGAAAGAACTAAATAGATATCTCTCAAGACATTCGCAAGAGTTGAATCATACGAACCAATCGAACTCATATCATACTACAAGTCACGTGCCGATTATGGAGATATCGGCTCTAGCTTTTCAGCGATATTTGAAATAGCGGCAAACACTCATTTGGGTTTGGATGATGCAAACCATCTTATGATTAATAATGTTAAACAATTAGAGGATTCTGGAATTAATCTGGACATTACAAGATACCAAGAGGATATAATGAGAGACACTCCTATAGAGGTGGAGGTTTTCGATCAGACACAAGGAACTGTAAACGCACAGAGCCAGATAGCTCTAAATATTGCCGGAAATGATCTGCAGGCATTATTCGAACAGGTTGTTGCCAGTCACCTGGGATCGTTTAGCAGTATAAAACGATCAGCACCAATTGTAAAGACAGCTATTTATTCATGGTTTAGGAAATACTTGGGAACACGAGATTGGAGGGAGGAATTTACTCTCATCCAGATTATCTTTTTGTATAAACAAAACAAAGCTATCTTTGAGCATATTCTCTCAAAGACTGTTGTGTCCTACAAAGATGTAAGGCAAAAAGAAGTGAAGAGCCGAATTGAGAAAAGTGAATTGAGATACAACTTTGATATACTACCAGTGGCGTTTTTCAACCAGCATACTGATGAGCGGAAAAATCAGCGAAAATATGTTTACGATCCATGCTATCTTGGTGTATCCCGATCTCAACCGGAAAAGAACTTCGAAACATTGCTGGATGATAACTTTGCTAAAATAGTCTGGTGGTGGAAAAACGGAAAGAGTAAAAAAGACTACTTTGGCATCAAGTACGAGTACCCGAATGGAGTAATCCATACTTTCTATCCTGATTATATTGTCAAATTTAACGATGGTAGACTGGGGATATTTGAGATCAAGGATGTTGGTGATCGCGACGGATTTACCTACACAAAAGCAAAAGCTGAAATACTATTTAAGTATATAGATGATCAAAATGATAAAACCCACTTTGGTGGTATAGTGATCATGGTAAATAATGATTGGATGATTAACTATAAAGCCAAATATGATTGGCATAGGTGTGAAAATAGCGATTGGAGTGATTGGGAATTATTGTCTTTTGTTAAAGGATGAGTGTATTGTACAATTGGGTAGGGGATGGGTTATAGAATATATCTCTTGAATAATATACCAGGATAGAGGCACTTGTTCGCAATTTGAGAGCCATGCTCTCGGAAAATAGAGCCACTCAATTCGCTGATCAGAGCCACCTTGCCAATTTGCCATAATGCATGACTATGGATTTGTACACTTATCGGGGTAAATACATCCGTGGAGGTCGCCCATAATGACGCAATATCAAGAGATATTGCGTTTACATGAAGTAAGATGGACGATCTGTCAGGCAAATGCGCGGGATTTTCACACTCATGTTTTCCTTGTTTTCTCCACCCCGGCTTGATGGAATTTCACTCTCCTGGGCTGGATGAGTTATCGAGGTTATTATCTTTCCACCCTTCCACCTTTCCATCTTTCCCGGGGTTTCGCATTGGTTCCATCCCGTGCTATCTTGTGTCGCCACTGATGGGGCTGCCGCGCCGGAACCGACGGGGACGTCGGTAATTCCATATTCGTCCTTCGGACTGGTCAGGGGTTAACCCTCACATTATCCCTCTGCTCTTGCACAGATTTCACTCTGCTCTTGCTCAGATTTCCCTCTGCTCTTGCTCAGATTTCCCTCTGCTCTTGCACAGATTTCACTCTGCTTTCCTCTGTATTTATCACATCTCTCATCTCTTCCACCTCCGCAGCAATGGCATGCTGCGCTACGGGCACACCCTTCCACCTTTCCACCCTTCCACCCTTCCACGAAAAGGACAATTTATCTCTGGTTTTACAAGAGCTTAAAGCGCGCTACGCACCAGACGGAAACCTATGTACCTTGCTTGTTTATGGGGTTTTTCAAAGTTGCGGTTGGTGACGCGCATAAAGTTTTTTTCATGAAACCAAGAACCGCCGCGGATGACTTTGTCGGTGCCGGTGGAGGGACCTTCAAAGAGTGCCTGTTGGGAATAGGCATAGCGGGAATACCAGTTCCAGACCCATTCGAAGGCATTTCCGCTCATGTCATAGAGTCCGAGTTGGTTGGGTTTTTTCTGTCCCACGGGTTTGATTCCGGCATCGCTGTTATCTTTATACCAGCCTATATCATCGGCGTTGTCGGAGCCGCTGTAGCGGGGGAACTTCACTTTTTCTCCGCCCTTGGCGGCATATTCCCATTCGGCTTCGGTTGGCAAACGATAGCCGTTTTTATTGAAATCAGCGATAAACCCGTTGGCATAGAATTCATAGACCGGTTTGAAGCCGTCCTTGATGCTCTTTTCGTTGCAAAAATCGATCACATCATAGAAAGAAACATTCACGATGGGAAGATCATTTTCGCTTCTATCAAAGTAATAGTCGGGATAGACCATGCTCCATTGCTCCTGGGTGATCTCGCATGGAGTAATATAAAAATCCCGGATATAGAGTTCGCGGGGCGGAAATTCATCGTCGTCCGCTTCTGGTCCAACGCTGCCGATGGCTGTGGAATCTCCTTTGACGAGGATCATTCCGATTAGGCGGTTTGCAGCCGGAGTGTGGGCTATGATGCCATCTTCTGCGCCTGCCGCTTTGGAAACTTCAAAGCGAGGGGGACGCTCCAGAATGCCATATTTGAGCACCACGAATAGCAGGATCAGGACAGAGATCACAAGCATCCATCCAAAGAGCTTTTTCATAGATTTTTCCTCGCTGTCGGATTCGGGGACAATCATCGGTTCGGGTTTGAGAATAGGCTTCGGTTTCGGTGGGATGGGCAGAGGGGTTTCGGTATTTTGAGGCTCGATAGGGATAATGGATTCTTCGAAGACGTTATCTGTGATTTCGGCATGAGAAGGCGTCTCCGGTTGTGATACCGGCTCTGGTTCAGGGATGAGTATCGGTTCGGGGGTTTGCTGCTGCTTGCTATCGCTGAAAATCAAAACCGAGCTATAGGTCAGCTCATGTTCATTATCAATCGCCGTGAGTATATCTGTCGCGGAGCTGAACCGACTTGCGGGATCGAGCATAAGGGATTGGTTGATAATGCTGAAAATCCAGCGTGGAATCTCTCTACCGAGGATTTCGGGATCGAGCACCGGACGCGCCAGACTCTGTTGCTTTTGCAGGGTCGCGGATAACTTTGGATCCAATGACCATGGATAGCGGTTGCAGATCAGGTAATATGCCAGGACGCCGACAGAATAAAGGTCTGCCCGGTGATCGAATCGCTCTCCCTTGAAAAGTTCCGGAGCGACGAACATCACCGGATGCAGGTGGTCATCATAGGTTTCCGCCTTGAGCCAGGAACGAGGATCCTTGCCAAAACCGATCAGGGTCAGCTCCCCCTCGCCGCTGATAATCATATTCGATGGGTCGAGATTGAGATGGGCGATGCCCTTGGCGTGGGCATATTCAAGCGCGGAAAGCAGTTGCTTGATCCATGAAAGCGCGGTCACGAGCCGGGTATCGACTTTCTTTTGTTCCAGAAACTCGTTTAAGGGTATGCCTTCGATATAATCCGCCACCAGATAGGCGTTGCCGTCCTCTTCAAAAAGTCCGATCACGCCGCGGATATTAGGATGATCGAGAAGAGTGCCGGTTTCGGATTCCTGTTTGAGCTGACGATGCAGCTCAGGATCGTTTTTCCAGCGGATGTCGTTGGTCTTGATGGTTACGAGCTTGCCGCTGAAAAAGTTCTTCGCTTTATAGACGGTGTGCAGTTTGGATTTTTGGAGGGTGCCGAGGATGGCGTAGGCGCTGCTGCTGTTCTGCCCGTTCATAATGAATTGTCCGCCTTGAAGATAGCCTTGCCGCGTTTATAGACCGCGTGGATGTGCGAACTGCCGAAATGATACGGTATGAAATCTATCGAAGGGATGTCCCAGATCACAAAGTCAGCCTGTTTGCCGGTTTCGAGGGATCCGACCTTGTCCCCCAAGCCGATGGCGTGGGCGGCATTTATGGTGGCGGCAAATAGTGCTTCGATGGGCATCATACCCATTTGCAGACAGGCAATGGTCATAGCGAAAGGCATCGAATCGCAATTGCAGCTTCCGGAATTGTAGTCCGTAGCGATCGCGACCGGCAGGTTGTTTTCGATCATAAACCGCGCTTTGGCATAGCTTTTACTGCGCAGCGAAAAGAGGGTTGCCGGCAGGAGAACCGGAATCACGCCGCGGTCTTTAAGAGCCAGAATTCCCGCTTCGCTTGCGGCACCGAGATGATCTGCGGATACGCATTGGAGCTCTGCCGCAAGTTCCGCTCCACCTATCGCTTCGATCTCATCGGCGTGCATTTTCAGTTTCAAACCGTGATCCGCTGCACATTGAAGCACACGGCGGGATTCTTTGATATTATAGACATGCGCTTCGGTGAAGATGTCGCAAAATCTGGCGATACCTTGCTCCGCCACTGCCGGGATCATTTCTTTGGTGAGGATATTGAGATAAGCTTCGTGATCGTCTTTATACTCAAGGGGGTATTCATGCGCGCCCATGAATGTGGGGACAATATCGATTGGCAGGGACTTTGCCAGACGATCGATCACGCGCAGTTGTTTGAGCTCGCCAATGGTATTCAAAGCATAGCCGCTTTTTGCTTCCAGAGTCGTGGTTCCAAGCTGAATCATGCGTTGGACGCGGTTTTTTGCCAGTTCATATAGCAGGTCTTCACCGGCATCGCGGGTGCTTTTGATGGTGGAACGGATTCCGCCGCCGGCTTTGGCGATATCCACGTATGATTTGCCTTCCAGCCGCAGGGAAAATTCCGCTTCGCGGGTGTGGACAAATACCGGATGGGTGTGGCTGTCCACAAAACCGGGCAGCAGGATCATGCCATTGGCGCTGATGTATTCATTCGCCAGATAATCCCGCAGGATCTCATATTGAGAGGCGATCGCGAGGATTTTACCATCGGAAATAGCAAGCGCAGCGTGGTCAACAATGCCCGCATCGAGCATTTGAGTTCCCCCGCGCGCAGTGCTGCTTCCTTTTAGCGTCAAAACCTGTCTGCAATCGGTTATGATAGTATCTGCCTTCATATTCTCCCCATAAACTTATCGGTTTTTCATGATTTTGGGATCGCGCATTTCCGTCAAGAGTTTGTTTGCGGGAGCCTTCAAACCGAGCTAAACAAAAAACTCCGCAGCCTTCAATTCAGGACGCGGAGCTGATGATTTGCGGGAAAAAGGGATGCCTTATTCGGCTTCTTCTTCTTCATCCTCAATGGCAAAAAGTTCGTCGAACTTGGCAGCGACTTTTTCAAATTCACTTTCGTCGTCGATGATGCTGAGCTCAACCGTATCGTCCATCACTTCCATGCGCAGGATGTCATATTCCATGGACTCGATTTCCGCGAGGGCGATATATTTCTTGCTGTCGAGCTCAATAATATCGAGCACATTAAATTCTTTCTGGGTGCCGTCTTCCATATCCAAAGTGATGGTGTCGCTCTCGCAATCACAATCCTCGTCATCACAATCGCAATCGCATTCAGCAATAGCTTTGGTGGTCTCTTCATCGAAATTGAGATTTATTTCGTCTTTATCAAACATGATATAACTCCTTGATTTACTGATGCCAATAATTTGGACTGCCGGATTTTGGCAAGATAAAAAAATCTCATGGACTTGAAAATGTGATGAAAAAGCGCTACATCAGACCCATCGGATCGACGTCCATTTGGGCATTGACAGCGGATGGAAGCTTCAGGTTTTCGCCGATGAATTTGAGCGCGAGGGACATGATCCCGATCGTGCGGGCTTTCAGAATGAGATGGTAGCGAAAGAGGTTATTCAGTTTGGCAAAGGGAGCGGCGACGGGACCGAGAATTAAAAGATCACCGACGGACTGGAGACCGCGCAGTTTCAATGTGCATTGCTGCAGATCCGCCATCACGCTTTTCAGGATTTCCAGATCCTTTGCCTGATAGAGAATGCGCGCCAGGCGATAATAGGGAGGATAATAGAGGCGGCGGCGATAGGACATTTCCTCTTCCGCAAAAGCGGGATAATCTTGACGGCTGGCGTGATCGATGGCATAGTGCCGGGGATTATAGGTCTGAATGAGCACTTCGCCATTGCGCTCTCCCCTACCGGAGCGACCCGCTACCTGAGTGATGAGCTGGAAAGTTCTCTCAGCAGCTCGAAAATCCGGAACGTTCAAGCTGATATCCGCCATCACGATTCCCACCAGGGTTACGAAGGGAAAATCCAAACCCTTTGAGATCATCTGCGTACCGAGGAGGATATCTATCTCCTGATTTTTCATCCTCTTATACATCGAGGAATGGGAATCCTTCTTTCTGGAGGAATCCGAATCCAAGCGCAGGATCTTTGCCTGAGGAAAGCAAAGCTTGAGGGTCTGTTCCACTTTCTGAGTGCCGGGAGCGCCGTAGGAAAAACTGAAACTGCCACAGTGAGGACATTTGCGAGGGCTCGGAATGTGGAAACCGCAATAGTGGCACTGCATTTCCTCGCTGTCGCGATGATAATACATGCTGATCTCACAATTGCCGCAGGTGATCAGTTTCCCGCATTTGAGACATTGCATATATGACGAATAACCGCGGCGATTTTGAAAGAGGATTACCTGCTCCTTCCGCTCCAGTCTCTGATTGATGGCATGCAGCATGGTCTCTGAAAGCAGCTCGCGCTCCGGTTCGTCGCAGAGATTGATGATCTGGACTTCCGGAAGCTTGTAGTCCAGGGGGCGGGAACTGAGAACCTGCATCGCATATTTGCCTTTCTGAGCGTTTTGCCAGGATTCCAAAGACGGGGTGGCGCTTCCGATGATCACTTGAGCGCCTTGTAGCATGGCACGCACGATGGCGGTGTCGCGTCCGTTGTAGCGGGGATTGTTGTCCTGTTTATAGCTTTGTTCGTGTTCTTCATCCACAATGATCAGTCCGAGTTTCGGCAGTGGCGCGAAGACGGCACTTCTGGCTCCGATGACGATTCTGCATTCTCCTGCGGCGATCCTGCGCCATTGAATCAGGCGTTCGCGATCGCTCAACTGACTGTGAAAGATCGCAAGCACAGCACCAAATTCGCTCTGAAACCGTTCCACCATCTGGGGCGTCAACGCGATCTCCGGAATCAGGAACAGGACACTCTTTCCCTCAGATAGATAACTGCGGATGACATTGATATAGACTTCCGTCTTGCCGCTGCCGGTGATGCCGAAAAGCAGATTGACGCCGAATTTTCCGTATGCAGAATTGATCGCCTCGATGGCGCCACGCTGTTCGGGATTGAGGTCGATCTCCTTGGGTAAACCAACTGGATCGAGAAAAATGCTGCGAACCGCGATCTTGCGTGGATAAATAGTGATCCAGCCTTTCTTGACCAATGCTTTGACGACGCTGTATGAGACGAGGCTGCTGATTTCAGACATAGGAAAATCCTCGGGGTGGGCAAGGATGAGCTCCATCGCCTCTTTTTGCTTGGTAGGCAAAGCATGGATATCGATATCCTGATTGATAATACGAATAAAATTGACCGTCCGGGGTTTGTCCCTTTGACTGACCCGACGCTGGATTTCCACCAAACCCGACTCTTCAGCCATTTCAGCGAGTATGAAGGGAGGAAAGCCCCTGTTCCTTGACCTAAGCAAGGCTAGGCTGGCAAACTCGCCATCCTGTAGCAATTTGTGCAGATTGGCAAATTGGGGCGGCACTTCTTTTCCCACCCATCTGAGCAGGGCATCGATGTCGGGTGCCAAAAGCGCAGGCAGCATGGCAAATAGAGCTTGACCGACAGAACAGTGATAATAGTCCGCGAGCCACTCTCCCAGTTTGATTAGCTCGATCGGCAGGATGGGAATAAAATCCAATACTTCGTTGACGGGTTTATATGCAATGCGGGAATCCGGCTTTTGATGATAGGCTTTGCCGCAAATGCCCATCATCTCCCTGCGGTTGAAGGAAACGAGGACGCGCGCTCCCTCTGCCACCGGCTCGACCGATGAATAGACAAATTCCTTACTGATTCCAATAGGCAGATGAATAATGTAGTACATAGGGCAATGCTGCGTAGTGGTGATTTGTGTCAATAGAAAACCCCGCCGTTACCAGCGGGGTTTTGCATATTGCAGTATTTTGGTTCTCTTAACCTTGGGTCAGACGAACCGTGAATTCATATATAGCTTTGTCGCTGACGTTGAAGTTCCATCCTTCCACCAGGTTTTTGACGTCCTTGAGGAATTTTTCGGAGAATCCCTCGCTGGTGGGAGTTACTTCTGCGGCGGTGACATTGCCGTGTTTATCGATATAGAGCATGATCAGGATCGATCCGGAGGCAGCTTTCACGGCAGCGCTGGTACGATACAATTGCGTGATCTGTCCTTTCCTGCCATTGACGGCTATCGCAATCTTCTCCAAATCCGGACGTTGCTCTTCCGGCGCGGTAGCGATCGCTCCTTCGGAGATAGGCTTGATCGCGGAAGCTTTGAAGCTCTGGATCACTCTCTGAGTTTCGGCGGTCTGAGCAATCGGTCTTCCTCGGGGAGCTATCTTTGAGGCGTCTCCTGTGAAGACTGCCACGTTATCTCCAGGGCGGGTAGAGGTGCCAGGCCCTCCTGGCGTCCCAAATGCAACCGAACCGAGATCGGTCTGATTGTATCCACCTGTTGCAGAAGGATCGAAGGTTGATGAATATCCGCTACCGGCTCCAGGACCGCCTCCGGGGCCGCCTGATCCACCGCCTCCTGCCCTGCCACCGGGAGTGGCTGCTACGAAGGATTGGGTGGTCGTGACTGCCTGGAAGGGCTGGGCTACGGAAGTGGCAGAGGGCGAGAATGCTCCAAATGTTCTGGAAGCTTCGCCTCCTGTGCCGGCTCCGGGGGTTCCGGTAGGTTTTCTTGCTTGCGCGGCGGCGGCTTCTGCTCTTGCCTGTGCTGCGGCTGCGGCTCTGACACGGGCTGCGGCATCGTCGTCAAACGAAGGTTGTTGTGCCACAGGAAGCGGGGCTTCGATGCGCTGGGCTCTCTGTATCTGAGCTAATCTCGCCTCGATGGTTGAGACATCGATAGCATCCGGCTTCAGGATTGTATCGTAGAGTATCAGAAACATGATGGTCAGGATCGTAAATATGACGATCATGCCACGATTGAATCTATCCACCGCACTGAGCTCTCCACGCCGGGAGTACTGGGTAACGATTTGTCTTTCCTCTTCGGTCAGTAACCTCTTCCACGGTTCCGAGAACTCATACTTGATTTCCCAATCAGGATTCAAGGCGAGCACACCGGTCATATCGCTATTTAGCTTGAGCTGGTTTCCCTTCAGGATACCGTTGCTCTTGAGATACGAGTTATCAACCGGGGTTCCGTCTTTACTGCAGCTCAGATTCGTTCCGGGGATCAAATTCATATAGAGATCGTTTCCCATTTTGGTCACAAAGAGATGTCTATCGGGAAAACTGGGATCCAGAATCTGCCAGAAGAGGTGTTTGTTTGAGCCGATAACCCACTTGTTAGTGAAGTCATTGCCGGATTTGACAATGTCCAGCAGCTTGCCTTTATAGCTCATTTTCAGGTTTAAGGTTGTTTTTGCCATACCTCCTCCTATTTCTCGCCAGTTTGTTTCTTAAGCCAATCAGTATCTTTCAGAGTTGAAAAATAAATGTACTTATAATACGAACTGGTGCCAAGTTGAACCATGGTTGTTACATACTGAACCGGTATGGATGCATCAGCTTGAACGAGGAGGCAGGGTTCATTCTTATCCGGATGCTCCATGATCTGCTGCGCAAGTAGCTGCAGGTATTCCAATATCTTACTGCGTTTTCCCTGATCTTCCACCAAGTCTTGAAGGGTTCCGAAATAGGTGTTTTCAGTCCCAATAAGAACACGGTCGGGATACATTTTTACGATCGTCGTGCTCTGTTGCTCGGTAAGAACGTCAGTTTGCATGGTTGTGGGAAACTGCATGTTGTCCGGCACGGCGATTTTTTGGGCTTCCATGGACACGTTCTTGATCAGGAAGACCAAAATAATGGTCAACACATCAAGCAACGATGTGATCGAAAGTCCTTTTACTTCTTCGAACTTCTGACGTACGCGGCGGGTTTCTTTGTCTGATGAACGTAGTTTTTCTCTAATTCCCATTACATCCTCCTAATAATACTTCACTGTGGAGGGTTCATAGCGCACGTTTACGAAGTTGTTGTTTTTGCACAAATCGATGGTTTGGATGAGAGGCCCGTATAAAACGTCGGGGTATGGACTGACGCCGATGTCAAAGAGCTCGGGATTGTTTGCCCGGATCTGCTTGAGGGTCTCGTCAAGCTTGACGAAATTGAACAAACCATTGGCAAAAGGTATTTTTACCGATTCTGCTCCAGGTTCTCTGACTTCAAATCCGGCAAATAAACCGCGCTCAGGGGCATCCGCCGCCATAATGATAACTTGCAATTTCTTGGTGTCTTTTCCGTCACCGCCGCCGGCGCCACCACCTCCACCACCGGTTCCCTGAGAGAAATTTAAGGAAACTAAAGCCACCTGTGAGATCACCAACATCAACAATAAAAAGGGTATGATGGTGATGAACAGGTTCATGATCGGCACCAGATTGGGCTCTGTCGGTGCACCTGCTGACTTTAGATTCCTTCCGGCTGAAGGACGATATGCCATGGCTCTATCCTTTGATAATAGTGTTGTTCAAGTGGTTGATAAGCTTCACACAGTGTTCGTCAATATCGTTGATAAGTTTTTGGGAACGGGTGACAAGTCCGCCCTGAATCAGGGTGAGCGGAATAGCGGCAAACAAGCCCATGGCAGTGGTTCCGATAGCTGTTTTGATGCCATTGGTGAGCATTTGATTCTTCATGTTATCGGGAGCGTTTGCCAGTCCGTCGAAGGCAATAAGAAGTCCCCAGATCGTTCCCAGAAGACCAAGATAGGTGGAAATCTGAGCCAAGGTGCCAAACCAGAACAATCCGCCATCCAGTTTGTGGACAGTTTGCAGTACTGCTTCTTCGAAGGCGTTTTGCACGGCTTTGCTGAGCTCCTCACCCTTTTTGTTTTTGCGGGCGTCGAGGAAGACTCTCAAGCCACTCCAGAAGATGAATCCCAATGTTGTCGTTTTAAAACTCTCGGCGATCTTTGCCGCTTCATCAATCTGATCGTTTTTGATATAGCCTTTCAGCTTGAGATAGAACTTTTGAGCATCGATCTTCTCACGCTGATAAAGCTGGATATAGCGAACTATACCATAGACGATTCCGATTACAAACACCAGTAAAATCATGTACCCAAATACTCCGCTATCATTGAAGATAGTAACAAGGGTGACTCCTCCAGAAGTAGCTGGTTGTGCAGCCGCTGCGTCTTGAGCGAACAAGAACCCAAAGCTGGTAGCCAGTGCCAAGACTACGAGTACGATATTTTTTGTTTTCATTTTGACTCCTCTAGCCATTTATTTATTTCTTCTTGCCAGTTTGATAATAATCTATTACTCTCATCATGGATCACTCCAAGATTGATGGTAAAGTTGTACTTACCCGGCTTGCCGTAAGTATCGGTTTTGAGCTGGAACGCACTGAGATCCGGGATCATCGCTTTGATCTGGATTTCAAGCTCCTGTTGCTGGCGGGAAACCCTGACGTTTTCAAAGCCTGCCGGGGGAGCGGCGGTAGTTTGCGCATAGGCAACCGAGAGCCCCATTAGCAAAAGGATCACCACAATGACGCTTGTTTTCATTTTCTTTACTCCTTCACAGTCTTGGTAATACTGATCTCGGCGATCATGCCGCGGTAAGCGGATTGGTTTTGAACAGTGAGTCTGAGGGTATTTCGACCTTGTTTGATCATGTTTTTGGGTATCGAAATCCGATTGGGATATACCTGGAAGGGCTCTGCATCATAATCCATCGGATAGTCCTCGTCCAAAACGTTGCCATTGAGATAGACGGATGCAGTTTCCGGGGCAACGAACTCAATATAACCCTCGCGGAACAAGGTGTCGATATTGAAGTCATATTCAAAAACGACATTGCTCAACGGTTGATCCGGATTTTCTTGTGCCCAGATCGGCATAGCGGTTGTAGCTGACATATTATTGATTGCAGATAGGGGGATATTGAATCTATCCGCCACTTTTGCATAGGTGGCAATTTCCTGATTTGATCCGGAATCAAGGGTGATCACTTTCCATCTATCCGTGGAGACATGCTTGACCGTTTCCACGGGAGTCGCCTCCGCCAGCTTTTCTTTGTTGTAATTGGCAAGTAGGTTGAAATGGAATGGTATATTTTCGGAAGCGGCGTTTGGGAATGTGCATCTGATCGTGTTTGCGCCCTTGAGCCAGTAGGTGGCTCCAAGCTTGATCGCGTTTCTGGTGGTAATGGCTTTCCCGGCGACCAGTGTGTCCACAGCTACGTATCCCAGATCAGCTTTTTTACCGTTTACAAACACTTCCAAATCATAAGGATAAACCATTTGAATATAGACAAACTCAGGCTCGATCTTGGCATTGAATCCCCTTTCGATTACCAGAGTATTCAATGCGGGTATAGTCATGGTCCCCAACTTTTGTCCCTTCGGGGAAGTAGTAAACGTAATGCCGGAATTGATCGCACTGGAAGCGCCGTCACGATTGATCATCTGCATCGACCAACCAGAACCGAGAATGAATTCATCGACCTGGTAATCGGGCAGTGCATTCCACCCGGTCAACTGACTGATCGTATGGCTGGTGTTGGCATCGCTGTATCCGGCGATATAGAAATCACGGTAGATTTGCATGTGGATACTGTAGGCATAAGCCAAATAGGGATTGATGTGCTCGTTTGCCTGAGGCCAGATATTGTTATCCAGAATAGACTGATAATCAGCCTTTGTCTTGAAGGGTTTGAACTCATTGGAGATCGCCAGATATCGGTTCACTTGTGTTTTGATGGCTGATGCGGCGAATTCGTTGATCCTGGCGATCAGGGTTAACGCCCGGACGCGGCGCTGAGTATCCATCCATTTATCCGCGTCCGGAGTTTTGAGGATGCGGATTAGCTTGTTGTATTCAGCCTCGACGCTGGGTTTTATACTGGGTATCTTGTTCAGTTTTCCACCGAAGAGATTTTTCTGCCAAGTAGTCTTATCACTAACAGCTATGAGCTGGTTTGGGGTGCTCTTGAGAAACTGACCATTGGCTATTGCATTCAGTTGGGTATCTACGGAGCGAAGATATGCCTGCCTTGCCTGAGCTTCCTTATGATCAGCTTCTGCACGTATAAAAGCTGCATGAGCGATCACATTGTCCATCTTAAGTCCTTCACGGACATAAGAGGCTTCGACGCGCTTAAATTCATCGCGTTTGGCAAAAGCAAGGGTCCAGTCTTGATTCAAGTATGCGGTGTCAAACTCATAAGCGATCTTACCGAGATTCCGGTAAGCAATTGAGAGATAGCGTTCCGGCTTGGTTTTATCCTTGAGGAAGATCTCTCGTGAATGTTGCTCAAATCGCAGGGTGTCTCCCAGAGCCAGATATTCATCTGCCAATACCGATTTGTACAGCAAAGCATCGGTGTGGTTGGGGTATTGCACAATGAAATCGGACAGTAGATTCAGCATCTTTGGTTTGTCGCTGTCCTGACGATAGACGTCCACTGCCCAGAGATAAATTCCCTCAGAAGTGGTCATGCCGCTGTCAATACGTTTTGCTTTCACGTCTTGATGCAAAGTCAGAAACATTTGAGCGGCATTTTCGGATTGCCCGGGTACCTTTTTAAGCGCTTCGATCTCCTCGACTTTGAGAGCAAAGGCTCGATTGCTCGCCGGGTATTTTCCAACGAACGCCATTTTTAGTTCTTTTGCTTTGTTGACATCCTTCAGCTCGGTCTCAGCGATTGTCCATGATTGGAAATAAAGGGCATAGACTTCTTCCATGTCGGTCTTCATGCCGGCGACTTCCATTCTCAGCTCGACGGCACGCTCAAAGTTCTTTGCTTGCACATAGGCTTCGGAAGCACGATAGACATATTCGCTATATTTAACCGGATCGGTTTTGAACTCGTTTGCCAGACGGAGGAATTCGACGGCGACAGTATTGAAATCACCATTCTTTTGTGCCAGTTCATAGCTGTTTTGGATTTGGAGTTTGATCAGATCATTGATCAATTCTCTATCCTGAGCGTTTGAGGCATGTGGTAATGCTTTGCGATACCACTGCTCTGCCTCAGCAAAGCTCTTATTTTCTTCTTCCAAAGTAGCCATGCTAATGTAGATGCTGCGCTTTGAAACAGAATTTAACCTGTCTTCAAATTCGATTAGTTTCGCAAAGTGGGTTCGTGCTTGACCGGTCATTCCACGTTTCATTTCGATATCGGCAAGGCTCATCAGAATCTGAACCGCATCAAGTCTATTGGTTTCGCTTGCATAGGCATCGCTGTTCAACACGTCATAGAAACGCAGAGTCGCAGTGCTGAAGAAAGCAAAAAGCGAGTTCTGGTCGGTGGGAAGCGGTGCCAAAGGAGTATATCCGGGTTTTTCAAACTCTGCACTCATCGCTGTGAAAAGGTTCTGGGCATACTTATATGCCAATCCCTCGTTTTTGAAGATATCCTGATCAGCGCTGTATTTCTGGTTGTAGACAATGAGTTTGTCATAAGCCAGCAGATAGTCCAGTGGAGTGTTCCTCTTTTCAGCGAGATAGCTGACGAGTTGAACATCGGATTTGTCCATTTCCACTGTCCATGTATCATAATCACCGTCAAATATCTCATTGTACTTTGCGTATTCCTGTATATGTTTTGTGTATGCATCATAATTCGCGGTTGAAAAATCGGTATAAACTGCATTGTAATGGCGAATCCGCAGCTCTTCATAAGCATTTCGGATCGAGGCAAGCTGCTTGCGGACTACAGGATCGGAGACATTCTTGTCTTTGATATTGACTTCATACCAACGAGTTTGGGGATTGTAGTTGGCTACTATGTCATGGTAATTTTTGGTTCTGAGAACCGTGAGTGTCTCTCCAGAGCGTTGCTGCAATCCGGGAGTGTGATAGAGTACGATAATAGAATCCACCAAAGCGGGATTCTGCAACGAATTGGGTGCTTTTCGCAATCTCAATTCCATAAAGTCAATAGCTTGTAATGGGGCAGCCATCTCTTTTTTGTTCATTGCGGCTTTGTCCAGAATTGTGATGAAGACCCGTTCGTCGTCATAATCAGCCAATAACTCGCTGAACGCCAAAGCACCCTTTGATACGGAATTGAAGTCAAGACCATCCAGAGCGACCAGGCAATATGCCATGTTTCCGGTAGCATATGTCTTCAGATCTTCCGCCATGATTTTGTTTTGAATCTTGCCTGCGTTGACGTCTTTCAGCAACATGGCAAAATCGCCAAGCGCGGCGCGCAGCGATTCTTCGTCGCCGATGTTCATGCGCACCCAGCCTCTTTGATATAGGGCTTCATATTTGTACTTGCTATCGGGCTTGGCGATCAATTCATCAAAGTAGCGGTTTGATCGCGCGTAATACTCGATCGGACTGGTGGCATCGGTGCCAATGAGGAAACTAAGCACGCCCAAACGAAATACCGATTCGTCGTAATAAGGAGACGTCTTGTACCCCCGAACGATCTCCTCAAAAGCGTTGAGCGCCTCGCGGAAGCTTTCTTCCGTGAATTTCAGCTTAGCCGAGCGTGTGGCTCTTGGATTCAGCTCGCGGAAATCGCTAATAGAGCCGACGAGTTCTTCCTTTTTAAGCTCGCTGCTGATATATGCGATGTTATATAAAGCATAGTCACGCAAGTAGAAGGCGGGGTCGGCTTCCAGCGTCTGACGATAATATGCCAGTGCTTTTTCGGGGTGCTGCAAATCAACGGCAAACTGGAGCTCCGCCATGTTGTAATATAGATTGGCTTTGCCGATCAGATAGCCACCGCTGGGTTGTTCCAGAGCCATGAAATCGGGGTTTTCCGCTTCGAACTTCTGGTGTCTAACCAGCAAGGCTTTTTTATCAGCGATCAACCCAAGATACATTTCTTCCAATTTGGCATAGTCCTCAGTTTCCTGTGCGGCAACACGTTGTTGATCCCGGTATCTGAGATGACGATATTCTACTTGCATGCTGAGGAAATCCAGATTGCTGAGCAAAGAGTCGAAATTATTGTCCAGTTCAATGTTTCTGGAGCTGTCGTTGGCGGCAAGTATCTTCTGGGTTTCGATGTTCTTCTGAATTTCTTCGGGATAGCGCAGCATGATCAGCGAGATCATTGCCGATTCGATTTCGGGAAGTATCTCTTGGAGATCGAGTCTGTCCCGCGTGATGGCATAGTATTCTTGAAGTAATTCTTCAAAAAACATCCTTTCCACATCGGTTTCATGTTCGTAGGTGCGTAAAGACAGGTATCGGGCTTTGCGAATTTGCAGATCCTGATATTTCTCAGTGTACTCTTTCAACTGAGGATCAAGATCCACATTCAGTTTTTTGTAATCGGGAGATGCCTTGATTTCCGCGATGGAGGCGATGATCTGTTCATATATATACAGGTTGCGTTCTATATCAAAGAGGCGTTTCATCTCCATGTCGCTAAAGTCTTTTCCCAAGATGGAGGGATCTTCCTTGACAAAAAGTTGATACTGGTTTTCGAAAACGGCATCGATCAGACGAATGATCAAGTCATAATAATCCACTGTAAACTTGAGCTGTTGCAGGAGCATAGCCCCCTCGCGATACTGAGCATACACATGAACGCGCTCGTCGCTGATATCGTACTTTGCAAGGGCTTCCAGATCAACAGCGGGGATTTCACGGAAAGCTTTTATCTGTTTTTTGAGTTCATCCAAAATTGCCATTTCTTCGGCTTGCATTTTCTCCAGAGAGTCCATCATAATCAGACCCTGAACGCTCTCGGCCTCGGTATAAAGCGCTTTGAGATCACTTTGGATGTCATTTAGCCGGGTCTCAATCGCTTGTCCTTTATCCTGTGTGGGATCAGCATAATAACCATCAAAGTCGATGGCGTTGATCCGGGCAATGATAGCCGCTTTTCGGGGCTTGAACTGGTTGTCTATCCAGTCTTTGTTTGTGCCAAAATTGCCGACAAACCGCAGCACCTCTTGATGGCGCTCGGTTTCCGCGATGATGTCCGCCCACAGATAAAGATATGTGGGATAGTATTTACCGGTATCAAACAAGTTGAGGATGTCCTGCAAAAAATCCTGAGCGTCCGATTGCTTTTCGTTTAAAAGATAATGCGCCGCTCTTTGATACAACAAAAGGTTCAACATCCGTCTGGCGTCTTCGCCCAAACGGGGATCCTCGCTAAGCTCCTTGAAATATGGAATAGCCGTCTTTGCATCGTCCGCAACTGCATAAAAATGCCCCACAAGATACAGCACATCCTCCGAACCCAACTTATTCAGGTCGGCAAAATGAACTATATATTCCTCAATAGCACGGTCGCGATCTTCTTTGATCAATCGTGGTAATCTGTTCTTTAAAAACTCTATCGCTTCCTGTACTTTTGGATTGGAATAAACCTGCTTCTCTGATGCGCTTGCTCTTGCCCTGGTTAGGGAAAACCCACTTGATACCGAGAGCACTGCAAAAACGGTTAGCAGAAACAATCTTAAATACTTTTTCATAACCCCGCTCACTTATAGTCCTAATCTATTACCACACTTGTGATATTGTGGGATCCGAGCTGCAGGGATGTCCTGCAACCCGGATCTTTTACTTCTATTCATAGGAAGTATGAATCCAATGACCTACACATCACGTACATGATTAACTACATGGTGTTTATTTAGGTTTCTTCAGCTCTTCCAGCCATTTTCTTAAATCTATCAAAGCCTGTTGGGCTTTTTGGCGTTCGTCGCTGAGTTTCTTCAGCTCTGCCAGAAGCTCTTTCACTTCCGGCGAAAGCTCGCGGTAGGCGCCGGTTTGAACCACCGCGCCGGGGGTTTGAATGGTGGTGCCGGGGGTGACTAACGTAACCTCAGGATCGATGACTGCGACTTCGATATCTCCCGAAGCCGGGGTTCCAACCAGAGGTTCGTCAACAACGGCAACCTCAATGTCATCAATATCCTGATCCATGGCAAACTGTCTCAGGTCAGGTCTTCTTTTTGACGTGGCATATTTGTCGAAGAGATAGGAAAGTCCGAAGGCAACGCGCAGGTTTTCCTCATAGCCGTTGTTCTTGGTCAGATCTTCGAGCGATTGCGCTCCGATCTTAATACCGAAATTTTTATAGGAATACTTGATACCGGCATTGAAGTCATGGCCGCTAAACTCTCCTTGAATCGCAAAATCTCTAAATGGGGAAAGCTCGACCGAAGCAAATGTGCCGTTAAAAATTCTTGACCGCGGGACTTGTCCTGTGAAACGATTTGTGCCAAATCCCAGATTGAACATCCAGGAGAGACCACCGATCACAGCTTGTTTGGAACCTACAATGTAGGGGGAATAGTATTCATAGTCTGTTTTGTCCGGGTGATCACTGTAGTTCCAATCTAGAGCGGTTGTAGGTGTCCAATCCTGTGCCCGGTGCCGGTTGACCGGAGAAAAGAGATTGTCGATTCCCACGGACACTTGGGGGATTTTGGTTGTTTCTTGGATTAGTTTGAACTTGAGGTTCATATAATATACTTCATCGCCGCCAAAAAATCCAAGCTCGACCCGGTCCAGAATACCCACTCCCAACATACCATAAGGGACAAAGCCGTTTTGATCGGGATTTACATAAGTAGGTCTTGCGACATCACGGTAGTATCCAACCAACAGGATTTCCGCAGCCTTGTGTGGTAAAACATACGCGTCTGGAGTGCGCAACATTCCAAGTGTCTGGAACGGCGCAGCCTCAGCTATGCTAAGCATAGCTGCCAGAACGATTACACTCAATATAACTCTTTTCATACTTCCCTCCACCTTTCGGTGTCGTTTCTAATCATGGTTCACAAATATCGTTGACTGAATATCCGTCAAGTATTTTCTTGTCTTATGGATAAATTAACACCCCAAGACTTGTTTCACATCGGTGAAGACCTCGCAGCCAAGTATCTATGCAGCAATGGCTATGAGGTCTTGTGTAAAAATTTCCGCACAAAAATAGGTGAAATCGACCTCATTGTGCATAATCATCACGATCTGGTCTTTGTGGAAGTGAAAACCAGGTCAAAACACTCTATCGGCGATGCGCTGGCAAACATATCTCTCACTAAACAAAAACGCATTACGTTCAGCGCTCAGGAATACATTAATCAGAACCCGTATCTTGTCAAGCACAGAGTTCGATTCGACATTATTGTTGTCTTCTACTACGCACACACAACTACTTTTAAAATCAAACATTTCGCAGATGCTTTTTTACCGGTTTTCGATGATAAAATAACCTAATTACTCAATTTTGACGCGTCAAAACCATCCCCAAGATAGCGTAAATAATCCGGATTTGTGCTTTCGCTCTCGTCATTTTTCACAAATATCAGTTGGTAATTTCCCGTCATCTGAAGGTCGATGAAGACATAGACAGCATTGATCCTGCCGCGATATTTCCAGATCTGATAATCTTTGCGCACATAGCGCGTTTCGTCCGAGGTCGTATCCTTCTCCACTTCGTCGGGTTTGCCGTTGCGGATATAGATTCTGCCCATATCGGTGGTGCGTCCAGGTTTGAAATGACCAAAGTAGCGATCGGCATAATCCACTCTCTCCCGCACGGTTCCGATCAGATCCTTGGTGTCCAGATTGACCGAGCGAGCCAGGTTCTTCCACATTTGAGTAATATAGCGTCGTTTGGTATTGATGTCCAGATTGCGCCAATCCGCGGGCACGCTGCTGCCCAGAAAGTACCTGAGTATCTGATAATCATCATCAGGTTCAATCAGCAAAAAAAGCCTTTCCTCTTTGATCTCGGTAATGAAGAACTCAAAACTCTTCTCCCCGAACTCATCCCCGATCTGCAAACTGACTGTGCCATGATATTTGCCGCTGTCCAATCCGGCGATCGGGATCTTCAGCGTGAGCCCTTCGATCATGGACACCGGAATGAAGTCGATATAATCATCGGAGATCAGCACACTGTCCTTTTCAATGCTCAATACCAAAAGTTGAGAGATGCCAAGTTCCGCAGCCGGAGGATACACCTCAAAATATATGTAGGCAATATCCCCCGCGCCTTTGTCCAAAATCATGGACGGCTGCGGTTGAAAAAGTGTCTTACCCCTACGGAACTTGTCCAGATAGGAGCTGCTGTCCGGACGCACGACGCTGCACAGTTCAACATCGCTGATCAACGAGTTTTGAGGCAATTTGCCCATATCAAAGTTCCAGACAAACACGCGTTTTGAATTCAGATCCTTCGCCAGAAAGGTAAAGCTGTATTTATCATTTACAAGCCGAAAACTGAGCCGGTTCAGGTATGACTTGTTTGAACCCGTATCGTCTTTGTTGGATACTCCGACGTTGTCTGTGACCGTTCTGGTCAATAGGATCGTATCCTGCTCCGTGATCTTAATGCTGATTTCCACTTCGGCGAAAAATCCACCCTTATGCGCCAGGAATACCAGATTGCGATAAGGAATCTGATAATCCACATGCAGAACAGTCTCATTGTTTTTGTCCAAAAAGCGATTGTAATCGATGTGCATATTCAGCTTCTGCTGCGCGAACAGAAAGCCGGAACACAACGTCATCAGCACCGCGAAAATGATCTTGCTAAAACTCTTCATCTTTGTTCCTCAGTGTGTATTGTCCGTATCCGCCGATATCGGCAAAGATAAACTCCAGATTTTGCTGATAGTAGATCCATGAAATAAATGGATAGAGCCCGATGGGGTGAACTTCGCTGAGGATATCATCAGGTTCACCGTACTTGATATAAATCCTGCCGCGATCGGACTTCCAACCCTGCAACTTCTTATGGACAGTGAATAGTCCGTCCGCATTCAGCACGCGTTGGTAGAATCGCTCCCGCGCTTCGTTGCGAAGCGTTCCGGGGCTGGGATCGTGCATGCTCCAATAAAGCTCAATACCATCATTATGTTTGTTGTCCGGCAGGGCGCGCAGGCTCTGCCACTCGTTCTGAGATGTGATATAGCGAAGTTGTTGAATCTGTTCTTTGAGCGAATAGCGGATATTGTATGAAAACCACGGGTTATATAGAAACGGCTCCATGTGATAGTGGATGTTTGCCTCATAGAAACTGATGCTGACCGAAGATGGAACCTGCCCGCCGTTCATATCCAGAAATGAAATGTTGTTGGGACTGCTTGGAGCGGCGTATTTGATCGTTCTATCGTTCAGGCGCACGTGAATGCTGTCCGCTGCCAGGCTAAACTTCTGATACAAGGTGCAGGATTCCACCAACAGACCGCTTAAACTCACCGTTGGCGGCATGAATTCCATATTTTCCTTTTTGACGACATAATATGCTTGACCAATCTCGGTGGATGCCTCTCCCAATATGAAAGTTTTGTCATACTGCTGTTTGTTGCCTAACAGCACGTTGCGCAGTTTCAACCTTGCGGTATATTTCCCCGCGGGCAGATTTGTGGTAAATCGAACCGGCAGCGCGCTATCCCTGAGCCAGTCTCTGTTTATGATCACGAGCGTCTCTTCGTGTTTCGCAGTCTGCTTTTTCCGCACGTTTTTGATCTCAACCGAGACCTGATACTGCACGGTTTCGACACCTTTTTTGAAGACGATGCCATTATAGGGAACGATGATCCAAAAATCCACTTCGCTCCCATATTTTTCATAGATGATCTCTTGCGCGGACAGCGTTCCGACGATCAGCAGGATCAGGATCAGCAGGAATCTACTCATTTTTCTCCAAGATCGAAACCCGCAGCCCAAAATCGATCTTTTCCTTTTCCAGCCAGCTCAAAACTGCGTTTGAAGGAAACACTTTTTTCTGCGAATCGAGATAATATTTATCCCCTTCGGCGGTGGAGATCGCGGTTTTTACGCTAAAAAGCCCACTTGGTTTGCCAAAGATCCTTTCAAATTCATCCAGCAGGCTTTTGTTCAGTCTCGCCAGCTCAAGATTGATGAGCAATTCGCCGGTGAGCGTGTGGTTCAGTTCTTCGAGGGAAAGTATCATTTGAGGATTGACCCGCAGGATGTTGTCCTCGTTGCCTGTGAAACCTGATTTACCGCCGATGATAAAGAATATCTTGCCCGCAGTCAGCAGGTTGATATACTTTTGATAATCGCGATTGAATAGCGCCACTTCATAGCGTCCTGCCAGATCCTCAAATTCGATGAAAGCGATGGGATTGCCTTTGTTGTCTTTTTTACGGGTGATCTTGGAAACGATACCCGCCAGGATCATGTCCGAGCCGGTTTTCCCTTTGCCGCTGATCGCGTTGGCATTGGTCAGATGCTTGATCAGAGCCCGGTATTCATACAAGGGATGACCGCTCATATAGAAACCCAGCACTTCCTTTTCCTTTTCCAGTTGGTAGATATAGCTCCACGGCTCTTCAGTGGGCAGGGGCGGATAATAATCCTCTTGGGTCTCGTCCTCGCTGATGAGATCAAACACGCTGGTTTGTCCTTTCTTGCGGTCACGTTGATCACCGGTGCTCAAAGCCAGCGCGTTTTCGATCACAGCCCATTTTTGTGCCCGGCTGCCTTCAAGCTCGTCCATGGCACCGGACGCGATCAGGCTTTCCAGCACGCTTTTGTTCACCGCTGAGCTGTCCAATCTCGAGCAGAAAGCATATATATTGTTATATGGTCCGTTGTCATCCCGGTCTTCAATGATGGCGCGCATCGCAGCTTCGCCGAGATTCTTGAGCGCCCGCAACCCAAAAAGCACTTCCTTGCCATGCACGCTAAATTCGCTGTCGCTGCGATTGATATTGGGTGCTATGATCTTGATGCCCATAGATTTGCAGACTTCGATCTTGTTCGGCATATCCGCCGGATTGTCTTCCAGGGATAACAGCGCTGCCATGAATTCCACCGGGTACCGTGCCTTCAACCAAGCGGTCTGATAGGCGACTAAGGCATAGCAGGTGGCGTGGCTTTTGTTAAATGCGTATTCGGCAAATCTGGTCCAATCCTGCCAGATCTTGTCGGCGATTCTTTCCGGAACCTGGTTTTTGACCGCTCCATCGATGAACTTGACGCGGAATTTATCCATCAGATCATTGAGCTTTTTACCCATTGCCTTGCGCAGGCTGTCCGCCTCCCCCCTGGTCAGCCCTCCCATCTCTCTGGAGATCTGCATCACCTGCTCTTGATAGATCGTCACGCCATAGGTGTCCTTCAGCGCCTTTTCCATGATCGGATGGTCATATTCCACCTTTTCGCGCTTGTGTTTGCGGGCGATGTAATTTGGAATGAAACGCATCGGGCCAGGGCGATACAATGCCACCATCGCGATCAGGTCTTCAAACATATTTGGCTTCAGTTCCATCAGATATTTGCGCATGCCGTCGGATTCAAATTGGAAGATTCCGTCCGTCTCCCCTTTTCCCAAAAGGCTAAATACTTTCTTATCATCGAGATCGATCTTGGTGATGTCGATCTCCTCGTTGTGGAATTGGCGCACCAATTCGATCGTCTTTTTGATCAGAGTGAGAGTTTTCAAGCCTAAAATATCCATCTTGAGAAACTTCAGATCGTCCAGCCACTTGCCTTCAAACTGAACCAGAATGGTGTTTTCCCCGTCCTTTTGGCTGCTGCTGGAGAGGGGAACATATTCCGTCAAATCTCCCGGCGCGATCACCACTCCCGCGGGATGGATACCGGTCTGACGGATCAGGCCTTCCAAGACGAGACTGTGTTTGTAAATGCTCTGATAGAGGTCGTTGGAATTGATCAGTGCGGAGAATTCATGCCCCTGCTGATAAGCTTCCTCAAGGTTTTTGCCAGAGGGAATGGTCTTGGTGAGCGCATTTGCATCCGCGGCGGAGACCATCAAAACCCGCGCCACGTCCTTGATCACGGATTTGGCTCCCAGGGTGCTGAAAGTGATGATCTGCGTAACGCTGTTTCTGCCATACTTTTGCACCACATAGTCGATCACTTTCCCCCTGCCCTGCGCGCAAAAATCGATATCAATATCCGGCATGCCGATGCGATCCGGATTGAGAAAACGCTCAAACAGCAGTCCATAGCGCAAGGGGTCCACCAAAGTGATATCCAAAAGGTAGGAAACAATGCTGCCGGCAGCGGATCCGCGTCCCGGACCAACCGGAACGTCCTGTTTGCGGGCATTGTCGATCAGGTCTTTCACCACGAGGAAATAGCCGTCGAAGCCCATGCGATTGATCACTCCCAGCTCAAATTCAATGCGGGTTTTCACCTCTTCGCTCATATCTGGATACTTGATCTTTGCCGCTTGATTACACAGCGCCCGCAAATAGGAGCCCATGTCCGCGAACTCATCAGGGGTTTCGATCTCCGGCAGTAGGAACTTGTCGTATTGCAGCTCCAGATCGATCATTTCAGCTATTTTAATTGTGTTTTCATAGGCTTCCGGAACTTCCGGAAAGATGTCCTTCATCTCGTCCGGCGTCTTGAAATAGAGCTGAGTAGTGTTGTATTTCATTCTGCCGGTATCGTTTAACAATTTCCCAGTCTGGATGCAAAGCAGGATGTCATGCGCCTCGTGATCCGCCTGATGAAGATAATGGCAGTCGTTGGTCAGCGCCATCGGAACGTTCATCTCCCGCGCGAGTTTGATAACCTGCGGCATCACGGTTTTTTCGTTTTCCAGCCCGTGATCCTGGATCTCGATGAAATAGCGGTCGCCAAAAATCCCACGGTACCATTCGATCGCTTCCCGCGCCTCATTTTCACGCCCGTTCAACAGCAGGGAGGGGATCTCGCCTTTGACGCAGGCACTCAGGCAGATCAATCCTTCACTGTGTTTTTCCAACAAGCTTTTGGAGATCCGGGGTTTGTAATAGAATCCGTCGATGAAGGCAGTGGAAGATAGCTTTATCAGGTTCTTATAGCCCTGAAAGTCCTTTGCCAGCAGGATCAGATGGTAGCGAAGATCATTCTTGCTGTGCTCGGTTTTCAGCTCTCCGTTGATGATGTATGCCTCGATCCCGATGATCGGTTTGAGACCCGCTTTTTTGGCGCTATTATAGAAATCGATCGCTCCGAAGAGGTTGCCGTGATCGGTGATCGCCACCGCCGGCATATTGTATTCCTTGGCTAAGGCGATCATCCGGTCAACCCGGCAGGCGCCATCCAAAAGGCTGTATTGCGTATGGTTATGCAAGTGCACGAAAGACATCGGCATCACTCCTTTCTTATCTGATTGTAAGGTTAAAAAACAGCTTAATTTGTCAAAGGATAAATTGATTTTCCGGCATTTTCATGGAAAGGTGGCAAGGGTGGAAGGGTGGAAAGGTGGAAAGGTGGAATCTGATATCACCTGCTCACCCGTTCACTCTAAAGGAGAGATGAGGTTCAACCTTGACCAGTCCGGTAGGACGGAATATGGAATTACCGACGTCCCCGTCGGTTCCAGCACGGCAGTCCCATCAGGGACGACACAAGATAGCTCGGGGTGGAGCGTATGCGAAACCCCGTGTCCCGTCAACACCTCATTCGCGAGTCCGGTAGGACGGAATATGATAGGGGTAGGGGAGTTATCCATTACTGGCTCCCCTCCCTCCGAACCGTACGTGCGGTTTTCCCGCATACGGCTCTCCAGAAAACAGGTATCTCATGTAAGAGACCGGCATAATTCACTGTGGGCTTCGGTT
>JAUYAR010000042.1 GCA_030693415.1 Candidatus Cloacimonadaceae bacterium
GGGAGCTATGGCAGATGTCTTTCGTGATCAGTTCAATGATCCCTCCTATAAGGAACTGCATTTTGATGAGCGTTTCGGAATTCTGGTAGATGCCGAATGGAACAGACGCAAACATAATAGGCTGCAAAAGCTGATCAAGAACGCATATTTCAAGTTCAGCAACGCCAGTGTGCCTGACATTGAATATCATGATGACAGAAAGCTGGATCGTTCAGAGATATTGAGGCTATCATCTTGTTCGTACATCAATGAAAATCGCAATGTCATCATCATGGGAGCGTCCGGTAGTGGCAAATCGTGGCTGGCTTGTGCCCTTGGCATAGCTGCTTGCCAACACTACTATCCTGTAAGATATGCCCGTCTCCCGGAACTCCTGGATGAGCTTGCCATAGCCAGAGGGGAAGGAACCTTCAAGAAAGTGATCAGACAGTATAAAAATATCCGGTTATTGATACTTGATGAGTGGTTACTGACGCCTCTCAGAGACCAGGAAGCAAGAGACCTGTTGGAAATCGTCGAAGCGAGATGCCAATGTGCTTCAACCATCTTTTGTTCGCAATTCAGACCCGGAGGATGGCATGAGAAGATTGGTCAAGAAACTCTCGCAGATGCCATCCTTGACCGGATAGTACATGACTCGTGCCAGATATTCATAGATGGAAAAGTGTCAATGAGAGAACGCAAAGGGCTAAACAAAGATAGAAAGATAAAGACATAAGGGGCAATCATCGCATCGCGGGGGCGGCTGCTTCGTTCGGCCTACGGCCTCACTTCGCAGCCGCCCCCGCGATAAACTGAGCTGACTTTGAGATAATATCCCTCTAATGATGTGTAACTATGTGTTGGATATAATATTAATCTCTACTGGCTCTCACTGTCGGATTAGGTGGCTCTATTTTTCGGAGACGTGGCTCACATCGAGCGGAACGTATGGCTCAATCGCTCCGGAATATCCACATTATACAGCACACTGAAACTACCTTCGTTCACAAGCTCATAAACGTGCTTATGTAATATCTGCCAAGCCGAGCCCTGTAATTCCGCATACTTCTTTGCGCTTAAGACTCTGTCAAAATCCATCCGGTCGATCTGCCCTGTTTTCCAATTCTCTCTAAACATCAGTAACTCCATATATGCTTATCTAATATGATGCCAATGTATTACTGATGCTGATTCTGTCAAGTAATTTCTCATCATTTATTTA
>JAUYAR010000043.1 GCA_030693415.1 Candidatus Cloacimonadaceae bacterium
CTTTAAAGAGCATAGAACGCTAGTTCTGGAGATTGTACGTTCGGTTGTTATACCGGAACACTATACCCGGGCAATCCAAGAAGATATGCCGGAGGATGATCCCTTCCTGATTTCTTTTCGTTTTGGGTTCTGCTTTCTGATGCTGCACAGCACAGTCGAGTTTCTCAATTTGAAGACCCTGGGCGAGGGAATAGTCAAGACCGTAGGATTAGACCAGTCTGCTACCGAACTGCTCACAGGGAGCGAAATTGACGCATTCAAAGCTAACCTTGAACTAAGAGCACTGACCGGACTTCGAGACTATCTCAACCCTACCGGTATGCAGAGATTGGATGAGCTTAAACCCAGACCTCCAAGAGTGATCCGGGTGGGAGTTATCTGATGCCTGATAGCTATACAACTCCGGATGAACTGATGCGGGAGATCTACTTGGCTATCTATGCTGCTTTGGAGAGCCGTCTGCATCTGATAGGTTCTGTGATCGATGCTGAGTCCCGCAAGGAGATACTGGCAAAGCAGATATACGATAAGGGCGACTTCTACGGCAATACAGGCTATCTGGTCGAGACCTGTCCTGATGCAATGATCCTCAGAGTAGGCTCCAATGTACGTCACGAGCCTTTCGTTTTGGGCGGCAAAGTGCCTTCCTGGACTCCGATTGCTCCACTAATCGCCTGGGTCGAACGCAAGCACCTGTCTTGGACTGAAAAAGAGACGGGGAAGCTGCTGATCGTAGCCGAGATCGCTTATCTCATCCGGGGCAAGATCAAGCGGGAAGGCATAGCTGCCCGTAATGTGTTCGCTGAGGTTATCGCTAACCGGGAGCAGTGGATATATCAACAACTGAACAGCATCGAGGTAAGTCTATGACCGCACATGAGAAGTTTATCGCAGACCGGAATCGAATAGTCGATGCATTGGGGTTTTCCGATATACCTACCATCCAATTTAACAAGGATGCCATACCCAAGCAGTTACCCTGTGCTATCGTGATCCTGGACTCAGAAACAGGCAAGAACGGCACTTCAAGACAGTATGTGAGTACTGACCTGGCATGGACAGTCTTCCTGATCGTCAATGCCCAGAACGTGGATGATCCTGATTCTGATCTCTATCAACTCAAAGAGAAGTTCCGCTCTTTCTATCTCAAACTGATGAACCGGGACCTGCCCAGTGTGGAATACTATACCAGCCGCATTGACGGCACCAGACTGGTCAGGATCGCCAAGATCGACCTCTTGAAAGCAGGAACAGGAACCTCTGCATGAGAGTAATGCGACTGGGTGGATACAACCTGGCTATCAGCTCTGCTGCTGAACTCCTGGATACCAAGTATAAGCCTGAGCCGATTGACTTATCCAAGTGCAGCCGGGTCGGGAAGCAACTGATCTCTAAGGCTGCCGAGACCAAGAAGGTCGTATCACAGCCCTATTCAATGAGCAATCTGCTCAATCTCCTGGATACCGATGAGTACCATTCCGGTTGTGTGGATGCATTGTCTATGGCAACCGTAATGGAGTTCGACTGCAAAAATAGCCAGGTTAAGTCATGGATGGAAGCTGCCGAGTTCCCTGCCTGCGAAGACCAGACTACCATCCTGGCAGAGATGATCAAGTTCTATCTGGCCTGTGGGAACGGCTTCCTAATCAAGATGCGTAATGCCCAAGGACAGTGGATGGGACTTGAGAGGATGCTTCCCTCTGAAGTGCAGATTGTGGAAAACTATGACGAGTTCGGCTTCTTTCGCCCCAACTACATCCAAGTGAAGAACAACCAGAAGAAAGACTTTGCTTATGCCGATATCATCCACATCAAGAAGAGCACTCACAAGAGCAATGCCTGGGGCCTGGGCTGCCTTCCTATAGCAATCAATGTCGAGATACTCTCTGAGATCAAGACCTTCGACTACAACAACTTCAAGAACGGTCTGATGATCGACTATTTCGTGATCGTGGAAGGTGGGACTCTTAGGGACGGAACAGTGACTGATGAGCAGGGCAATGAAGTCCTGACCGATGCTTATACCGAGATCGAGAAGGCACTGATCGAAGTGAAAGGCAATGCCAAGAGCCACTCCACAGTGCTGATCGAGAGTGAAAGCCGGGACGTAAAGATACGCCTCGAGCCACTGCGTCAGCAGGATAGAGAGGGCGGCTTCCTCACTCTCAAGAAAGACTTACGAGAAGGTATCTTCGCTTATCACCGGGTCCCGGCAAGGATTGTCTCACAGCTTATCCCAGGGCAGCTTGGTGGCGATAACAAGAGTGATATGCTGATGTTCTACCACTTCGTAGTCAAACCGCTGCAGAACCGCCTCGCACTCACTTTGGCAATAGAGTTCAACTTTGAGTTCGGATGGAATGTCACTCCGGAAGACTTCAACTTCGGTAATCTCACCGAGAAGCTCCAGTCTGCGGATGAGCAGCTCTTTATGCAGAACAGGAACTTCGGAGGTAAGTAAGATATGAAAACAACCCACGGACTATTCAATAACCTATCAAACAATCAACCAATCACTAACCCTAAGGAGGTACAGTGAATATCTTCGGAACTAAGAGCAGGATCGTCAAGAAGGGCGAACTGCGTAATGTGGAAGTCGAACTCGTCTCGCTCCTCTTTGACGAGATGAACCCGGCTAACCAGAAAGGCTTTGTGGTCAAGAATGCCAGTGGCAGAAGCTTTGAACACAAGATCAACTCCACCAAGTTCAAGAGTGAAACATCAGGCACTCAGGGACGGCTTTACGTCACTCTGATGGAACCCAACATCCATGATTCCCAGGGTGACTATTACACCCGGGAAGAGATTCAGAAGTCCTGGGATCACTTCGCCAAGCACGGCTTAGTCGGCAAGTGCGATGTGAATCACAATCTGCAGCCTGTCCCTGAGTTTACAGTCGTTGAGAACTACATCCTCAAGACCAGTGACCGTGAGCATTTTCCCGATGCTAAGGTCGGCTCTTGGGTACAAGTCCTCAAGTGCGAAAACCTCCAGAGTGAGCTCTGGCAGAAGGTCGAGAAAGGTGAGTTCAATGGTGTCTCCATCTATGGACGGGCTGATGACTACAGCGGTACCGAAGCCAGCCTTGCCGAGATCAAGAACGAACTGGGCAGCCTGCGTAAGGTAGCGGAACTGAACAACAACGGCGAGATGCAGAAAGGCATCAATGCCATCACAGAGCGCATCACCGAGCTTGAGAAGAGCAGTGGTACCGTAATCGTATCTGAAGCCATCAAGAGCATCGAGAAGAGCCTGAAAGACCTCTCGGTCACCATGACCAGAGCGATCTCTAAAAGCATCCCCGGTGAGCCGGATGGCAATCAGATGAATGCTGATAAAGAAGTCATGATCGATGGTAACAAGATTGTGGTCAAGGCTTCGCACCGGGAGATCTACAAAGGTATCTCTGATGTGGATTCCGGTAAAGCCATGAACATCCTCAATGCCAATACTACCTCTCTGTTTATCGATGAGGTGATCGGTAGCCAACCTGATGATACCCTCTCCGATATCTCGATCATTCCGCTACTCAAGGATGAGAAGATCGATGCCGGACTGATCGATGACCTGGTCTTCAAGAACAGCCTGGATGGTGCTCTGACGGCTCAGACGGTAGCCACAGCCGATCTCTCTGTCCCCACCGGTATCCTCAATGCCGAGTTCACCTTAGGCAGGGATGTGGTTGAGTTCTATAAGGACAAGTACGGTGAGGATGCCTTCGGTGCCTATGTAGAGAACCATATCGCCAAGAAGACCGAGAAGGCTATCCGTCTGCTCATCTTCAAGGGTGACCGGGTCTCTGCCACCGCCAAGCTAAAAGGTCTGGATGGTGTGATCAAGCTGGCAACTACGGCAACCGATGTCACCAACCTCTCCAAGACCACCTATACCGACTGGGCAAAACGCTTTGAAGCCGCTCTCCTGGCTTTCTCGGATGAGATGTTGGAAGAGCAGGAGAACTTCAAGTTCTATGTCAGTCAGAAAGACCTGATCCGCATCCGAGCCGAACTTGCCAAGCGTGAGACCGGAGCCGGAGACCGCCTGCTGCTGGAAGGTGGCAACGTATCCTTTGCTGGTATCCCTGTAAAGCCCCGTCTCATGACTGATGACTACATCATCGGTGGACTGCCCAAGTTCATCATTATCGGATACAGAACTGATGCCGAACTCAAAGTCGAACACCATGGCGCGGACTGGAAGTACCACTGGTACATCCGTATCCGTCCCGGCATTACCTACATCTCCGGCTTCGTGAAAGTCTTCAAGTTAACCACCTAAACAATAACCATAACATAAGGAGTATCAATGGACTTCATCATTGCCAATCAAGCCTTCATCTTAGGGCTTATCACCACCCTGATCGTCTGGATCATCTTTAAGATAACGGGTAAGACCTTGGATAAGACCAAGATCAACTCCGCTCTGGCGATCATCCTGGACATCATCCAGGATATCAAGATCAACCCTGCTACCAAAGACCTCGACGACTATGCCAAGAAGCAATTGGCAGTCGAGCGTGCTACCAAATCCCTCCCGGCTAAACAAACCAATCTCGTAATGAAGATCTTCGGCACGATCGGAGGCGCAGTAGAGTACGTATTCCATAACCGCAAGTGGCTGTTCAGTATCGGTAAAGCCATCAAGGGAGTATTCTGATGCCGTCATATCCGGTAGTACAACCAACCTATCCTGCCCCCATGCTGGAAGGCGACATGCTCTTCAATACCCTGATGGATGTCATGGTAGCAGACGATATCTACTTCGGGATAGGCACCTATACCGAAACCGATGTCAATACTCTCTATGCCACACAGGGTAGTGTTAAGACCGAACTGACCACCAACTTCGATCTGCTCGGGGAACTGGCTGAGAAACCCGGTAAAGCCGATTCCAAGATCACCAAGCTCAAGACCCGAAACTATGCCATACCCGGCAAGCGAACCTCCACTGTGGAACTGACTATTGTGGGCCTGTCCACCAAGCAGAAGAACTTCCTTGAGAGCTCTGCTTTTATGGGTAAGAACACCACTATCGTAGTTACCTCCAAGGGTCTTGATAGAGTGGTGATCTTCAATGGTCTACGTTGGACAGTAGATTGGTCAGGTGAAGCTGACGGTCTGTTTACAGTCGTGATCAGCACCGAGTTCTCCGGAGTCACTTCCAACAAGATCTTCCTGCTCAAGGACATCCCGGCAGCAGGAATCTGATGCCAATAACCATTAACCAACAAGGATAAGACATGGATTGCCAATGCAAACCCGAGATCAAGCAAAAAATCGATAGTGTGCATGAGGAGATCTACGGCAATGGTAACAGCAATAACTCACTGGTAACTCGTATGGCGAGAGTGGAGACGAACATGAAGCTGCTTCTGGGCGTCTCCACTACCCAGTTCTTCATGCTGATCGGCGTTGCCATCAAGATGTTCTTTGGACAATAGAAAAGGAAAACAAACCATGAAGCGAGAACCCCAACTCAGCTATAAACAACTGCGGCAGATACTCTGCCTCACGATCTCTAATAAGACCCTGAAAGCCAAGCTTGAGGACTTCCTCTCCGGCAAGGTGACTAAGGTCAGTGAAGTGGAATTGCTGGAGATCATCTCCGAATCGGAAATCGATAAAGAGCTGATCCGTATCATTTCCAACCAAGACCCGGACGAGATGGATGCACTCGTTGCTCTGGAGCATATCTCTGCTTTTTTCGTCTATATCAGAGCCAGCAAAGAGAGGTTCAGCGCTTGGCTCGGGAGTTTCGGATTAGCAGTCAAAGCGCAGGCAAATACCCCTACGAGGGCTTCGAAATGATGATGCGTAAGCTTGGTTTTACCACTGAGGACTTCGCTAATCTCACCCTGCCGGAGCTGTACCTGCGGCTCTGTCTGACGAGTATGAAAGCCTACAGAGGAGACATCTAATGGATGCACTGATCGGATGGATCGGAGGTAAACGCCTCCTCCGTAAAACTATCTCGCAATACGTTCCCAAGGACATTCAGGGCTACATCGAACCCTTCGGGGGTGCAGCCTGGATGCTGCTCTTCAAAGACAAGTGGGGCGATCTGGAAGTTTATAACGATCTCGATTATCGCCTGGTCAATCTCTTCCTGCAGGTGAAGTATCACCCGGATGAGCTGATTAAAGAACTGGACTTTCTCGTAGCCAGCCGCAAGCTCTTCTGTGACATCCTCAAGCAAGAAGGTCTTACCGAGATACAGAGAGCTGCCAGGTTCATGTTCCTGATCACGAGATCATTCGGAAGCAAAGGTGATAGCTTTGGTACCTCTCAGAAGCGTGGTACCTCCAGTATGTATAACCGCTTGGAACGCATCAAGGAACTCCACAAACGCTTAGACATGGTGATCATCGAGAACCTCTCTTATGAGAAGGTGATTGAGAAGTACGATACCAAGAGCAACTTCTTCTACTGTGATCCACCATACATGCTGGGCTATACCTACGAGAACTCCAAGCAGTTCAGTCATGAAGCCCTCAGAGACATTCTGAAGAGCATCAAGGGCAGGTTCATCCTCTCCTATGATGATAACCCGGATGTGCTCAAGCTATACAAAGGCTATGATATCAGGCATGTCACCAGAACCAAGGGTATCAACCGCAAGGAAGGAAAGTCCGAGTTCAATGAAGTGATCATCGCCAACTTCGATCTCATTGATATCGATCATGATACAGCCAAGACCAAACCCAAAACCACCAAAGAGATCAGGGGGATATCATGAACAGCATCATCTCCTGGGTAGGTGGCAAGCGTCTCCTAAGAAAGAAGATACTGCCACTCATTCCAAAGCATGATATCTACTGTGAAGTCTTTGGCGGTGCTGCCTGGATACTGTTCGGGAAGAGTCCCAACAAGGAAGATTGGCAGATATCCAATAAGAGCCGTTACACTGAAGTCTACAATGACATCAATGGTGATCTGGTGAACTTCTGGAAGTACGTAAAACAGCACCCTGAAGCGTTTGTGACGGAGTTGAATCAATACTTGGTATCAAGGGAGATGTTCGACACGTTCGCTCAACATGAGCCCAAAACCGAGCTGGAACGGGCTATCCGTTTCTACTTCCAGTTATCCTGCAGCTACGGCTCCCGGTCCAAGAACTTCTGCATCATGCAGGGCTACAAATACATGCCACTCCGTAATCTTGAGAAAGTCAAAGCAGCCTCGGAACGGCTAAAACAGGTGATCATTGAAAAGCAGGACTTTGAGAAGCTCATCGCCCGCTTTGATACGCCCAATACCTTTTTCTACCTTGACCCACCCTACTATACAAAGGAGCATCTATACGACAGAGAAGACGCTGACGCTTTTGCCAAGCATGAAGAGCTTGCCTCCGCACTGAAGCACATCAAAGGGAAGTTCCTGCTATCCTACAATAACGACCCTTATATCCGCACACTCTACCAAGGCTTCACCATTGATGAAGTCGAAGCGCAGTACACCGTTTCCGGTGCGTTCCAGACGGAGACGGAGTTACTGATCAGGAATTACAAACTATGAGTTTGTTTGATTTAAGCCAAGCCGGGTTTTTATGAATTCGAGGGTATTTGAGTACTTAGCTGCAACTGAATGTAGGTGTTTAATTTCTGAAAACACTAACAATACTTGGGCTAAGAGCTGTTGGTTCTTTTTTATATCTTTCGTCACCTTGAACCAAACACAAGCGTTTGTATTATATATCTTTGATTCTTTGAAAGGTATCGGATACTCTACGAATCTATCATTCAAAATTGTACATATAGATGTATCGTTGGGGTTTTCTATGATGTATTTTTCTTTCGCATATAAAGCACTCGGTGTTAAAACAACACCAATCCATTCGGATAGAGAATGCCAATCATAAGCTTCTTCAATTGCCTCTCCCATTGCTATATTATTTACAATGTCACATTGATACTTACCATAGCTTATGGCACCACGGAAAAAAACACGTTTTGTAAACTGCTCCCAAAAGAAGCAATCAATTAGTTGAGGTATTAGGCTTAACAATATGCGAGGATCAATTTTGTTTCTTGTCTTCATGGATATACACACAACAAGAGTATCAGATAAGCAAAGAACATCTATGTCTAGGGGCTTGATTTTCTTTTCTAACCCCTCTTTTTTGTCCAATAACGATTGTTTAATATCTGCCCATATCTTGAAGAAAGTAAATCCGAACCGTCTTGATATTAGATCTCTAAATCCTAATACGTCAAGCATAATAACATACCCCTCTTTGATACGAGTGGCAGGGTCTGCATTAAGCTTCTTAATAGTATCCTTGAATAATTTGTCGTTATCCATTGTTACTCCTTTTATCAAGTTTCCATTTTCCATAGTTTTGGTTACTGTCAATCGTAAAATATGCCTGACCTAACTTTCAAACTCATCCTCGTCACTGACGATGCCAATGTCAAGCTTGCCGAAGTCAAGCAGGAGGCGGAGTCCACCCAGTCTGTGGTGGAGAAGCCTGCTGCGGTTAAGATAACGGCAGAACAGGCTCTGGCTACCATTCGTGATGTCAAAATCGCTGTCGATGGAGTGATCCAGGTAGTCGGTGGTCTGGTGCGATCCATGAATGGTCTACTTGATGCATCACTGGGTCAAAGGCAGGCTATGACATTGGCGAAGATATCGTTTGGAGAAGCTGCTGCTGAGATGGGAGAGTTTGCCTCTGCCATGCAATCTTTGACCAACTTCGAAGATGATCAACTGCTGGCTTTGATGTCTAAGCTCTCGCAGACCTTCAAACTGAACAAGGATGAGATTCAACAGCTGGTGCCACTGCTCCTGGACTTTACTGAAGCCAACAAAGCTACCGGGATGAGTGTGGAAAGTGCCTTTGATCTCATGGGTCGGGCTCTGAATGGTCATACTGAGATGTTGGGTCGCTATGGCATTGAGCTTGATGATACCCGGCTCAAGACTGAGGGAGTATCCTATCTGGTCGAGAAATTAGGCGAAGACTATGGTGGTACCGCTATCGCTCTGGCTGATCTGCGTCTGCAGAATGCTAATGCCTGGGGGGATATCCAGGAGACTGTAGGCGATATGCTTACTGTCCTGATCAATCCTCTCCTGCAGGGTTTGCGGTGGCTGATGGATGCCTATCAAAGTCTATCTCCGGTCATGCAGGGCTTCGTAGCCGGGATTGTAGTAGCGATTCCCTTGATCGGTACTATTACAACTACCATTACAGCTTTGACTGCCGCCTATCATGCTCTGCAGGTAGCCATAAACCCGGTGGCAGGGATTATCGGTATTGCAGTGGGTGCTCTGTCTGCACTTGGACTGGGACTGGCAGCAGCCTCGGTTAAGACTGATACGGTAACTGTAGCACAGCGTTCCATGAGCGATGAGATCAAGGACGCTCAGAAACAGGTCTCAGTGGAAGCTGAGAAGTTCAGTCTGTTGGCATCCCGATTGCTTGAGTTACGCTCTGCTACAACCCTTGCCACTGCTGATAAGACTGAGATGAAGAACATCATCAGGTCACTCAATGAGAACTACTCAGAATACCTTGGCAATATCGATCTTGAGACATCCTCGTACAATAACCTGGCAACTGCTCTGCGTAACGCTTCCGATGCACTGGTGCAGAAACAGATAGCTGAAGTCTATGGTGAGAAGTATAATGCTCAGATCAGGAAGGTAGCCGAACTACAGATCGAGATCGACTCCCAAAGAGCTGAGGTAGATCAGGTGCGTGCCCGCAGACAGCAGTTGATGAACTCAGTAGATTGGGACTTCCTGACCAGTGACCGCAATGCTATGGGCTTCAACCCTGCTTCCTACTTCGGTAATGACGGTGAGTGGCTTAAGTTAGAAAGACGCTTGAACCAGTTCGGTGCCTTAACCGGACAACTGCAAGCTGCCAAGAATGATCTGCAGCAGATAGGTACAGCCTATAGACAGGCGATGCTTGATGCTCCGGACCTGACCTTTACACCCACATCTAATACAGGCTCCGGTGGTGGTACCACTCCTGATAACTCTGAATATGATGAGCGGCAACGGCAATTGGAACAGCTTAGGTCGATGCAGCAGAAGTATGATGTCCTGGCTATAGACGATGCTGTGCTGCGGAAACAGAAGGAACTCGAAATCCAGCGGGATGCGGAGCTTGCCAGAGCTCAGTCCTTGGGTGCCTCAGAAGAGCTATTACAGTCCATTAGGGATCACTATGCTGATGAGTCGGTCAAAGTAGAGACTGAAGCTGCCGCAGCAAGAACGGCACAGATCGAAGCTGAAACAGAGCTTAGGCGCAAAGCATTAGAAGAGGAGAGACGGCAACAGCAGGACTTGCAGGATACCCGGTTTGACTTCACACAGCGGAGCCTGGAACTATTGGATAGAACCTGGGATGCGGAACTGAGAGCCATCGACCAGTACTATGCCAAGCGTAGAGAGAAGCTCCTGGCTGCTGGCTTTACCGAACAGCAGATTACTGCTCAGAGTGAAGCAGCCAAGTCCCGGATCAGAAATGACTATGAGATGCGTAACCTGCAAGGGGCTCAACAGATCATGCGAGACCTTGCCAAAGCATCCGAGATCTTTGGAAAGAAGGGGTTTGCCCTCTGGAAGACCTTGGCTATCGGACAGGCAATGATCGATACTTATGCCTCTGCCACTGCTGCATATAAGTCGATGGTCGGTATTCCTGTAGTAGGACCCGGACTGGCGGTCACCGCAGCTGCTGCAGCAATAGGAGCCGGGCTTGCCAATATCGCTGTGATCCAATCTACTGAACCACCCAAGGCAGCTACGGGCGGTCTCTTAGTCGGGAAGACCCATAGTGAGGGTGGCATCCTGATCGAAGCCGAAGGTGATGAGTATATCACCGCCAAAGACAGAGTCAAGGCACTGGGCAGAAACCTGTTTGACTTCCTCAACTTCGCACCCATTGATAAGGTGAAGCTTGCCTTTGCCGGACTGCCGATCCCCTCTGTACCCATGCCTGCCAACCTGGGCTCATATTATGGCACAGGTGGCTCTGTTTCGGGCAGAGGCAGTATGGATAGCATCATGGACACCATCGTCTCGGTGGTGCGGGAAGAGTTCAGTAGTCTCCGACAGAGTATCTCCGATAACAAACCCAATATTGAGATCAATGTCGATCCGCTATCTAATGACCCAGTCAGAGTATCCGAGATAGCCGATACCGGTAAACTGATCAGAAGCGAAGTGTAGTATGAAGAATTGGATATCTTATGCCTAACTTATTCAAAGTTGACTTTATACAAGGCAAGACCGATGCCACTGACTATAACCAACTCAAGCACAGCCTGGTCGATACTGCTACCAATAGAGCTATCATCACCCTGAGCGTCTCAGCCGATAAGCTGCAAGCGGTATCCAACTATAGCCGAGAGCCTAAGCGACTCACCTTTGAGTGTTTTCCAACGGTATGGATACAGGAGAACATCCTCTCCGGAACCAATGAGTATGAGCGTTACATCTCCCACTTTGAAGTGAAGGTCTATCGGGATAATGTGCTGTTCTTTACAGGTATCATTGATACTTCCCAGTTGTCCTTTGATGTAAGCTCAGGCATCCTCAAGTTTACTTGTTACGATAAGATCAAGCTTCTATCGGTCTATTCTGATCTCACTCACTATTACAGTCTAACTGCTGGGTATCTACCGATCTGGATACTGGGCTACTTTCTACAGGATATCGAACAGGCTATCCTGATCTCTATTCCTTATACTAACCAGTTCACCACACCCACTCTGAATATCACTATGGGCAACTCATTTGCCATAGCCCATATCGACTTTGATGATCTGATCGCCTTTCCTAATCCACCCGGAGGCTGGACATACAGCTATCATAATAGTGGATGGCCGGGACCCTATTGGGGTTACCTTGTTGATGTAACTGGAAACAAGATCACCTTCGTCTTTGCCTATAAGAAGATCATCCAGGCAACCTATCCTAATCCTGCCGCCACCAGATATCAGGGACGCTTCAGAGGAAGGGTATTCCGCTTCTATAATGCTATCTGTCCGGTAGTATCCGAGTATGATGAGAAGACCGACTGGGTGGAAGACCTGCAGTCATTGGATAATGCCTATAATGAGTTTCTCGGCTTCTTTACCGATAACGGTATCACCAGTAACACCCTCTTCACTGGACTCAGCAGTACCGGCTTAATCGATGGCAAGAGCTATGGTAGCAGTCAGTATGTTAACCACTGGAACGAAGCCCACTTTCATGGTAATCTGATGCCCTCCAAACTACAACCCGGAGATGCTTACGAGACAGCTCAGGAAGAGCAGACCGATAATCTAAAAGCCATGCAAGCGATGTTAATGCTCTATAATGCCACCATCTTTACAAATGCCTCTGGACAGATCATCCTCAAGAACAAGGATGCTTACTCCACTACCATAATAGACATTGCAGATGAGGATGTGGTATCCTTTGTCGTCAAGCGAGGCAATCAGGAGAAGCCGGATATCAAGACTATCGATGTCCTGGCTGGTGATACCACTCAACTGCAAGGACTGATCAAAGACTACCTGATAGACTTCTATGACTCCAAGTGGAGCGTGGAAACCACTATCGACCAGTTATCCAAATATAACCTCTCCCTCCAGTCCAAGATACGCATTAAGACTAAGGTCTATGCCATAACAGAACTGGAGCGAGACTACATAAACGATGAATACAAGGTGAAAGCATGGCTATTATAAGGGGCTGGAGACTAATCCGGCAGACCTCTAATGGAGTATTCTACTTCAATTGTACCACTGGTCAGGTGGAATACTCTCCCAGACGTAGATACCGCATCGAGAAGAAGAATGCCTTTGATCCGACTATCTTGCATCAGAGAGACGAGTATAGAGAAGATAGCTTCGATCTGCAAGCAACCCTCAATCCCGATGAGTATTATACCCTGATGAACTTCATCACTGCCTCAGGACGTCTCTACCTGGAATACACCGCTTACAATGAAGTGAGGAGTCAGTTCCCGGTCACGGTATCCCAGTTCCCCAAGTGTCCGGATGATCTGCATGAATATACCGAGAAGGTCAAGTTCTCACTCGAGTCCAGATACATCGGCAGTCCCGGCTATATTGACTTTGGAATAATCATCATTGAAGACGATAGCGACAATATCACATCAAGTTAGCCATAAAACCAGAAAACCATAAAGCCATAAAAGCATAAATATGGAAAAGCAGCAAAGCATAAAGACATAAAGACAGAGGATCCTAAATGTTCAAATATGGAATCAGCTACTATATAATGGAAGAGGGAGCACGTAAACCTCAGTCAGGAGTGGATGTACGCTTACTCAGACCCGGAGCCGACTGGCAGAGCGGATTACGTCTCATCGAAACCGAGAACTCAGGTTATTATGAATGTCTGATCGAAACTGAAACCGATTGTGGTTTCTATGAGATCTGGGACAACCGGGGCAACACTAATGGTAGCTTCGGTGGCAAGACCTGCACCATCGGTAAGCTCGATGCCCGGGGTCTGCAAAACGATTGTATCTACGGTAATCACATCCTGGATGGAGTGGTAACCGGAAGTAAGATAGCCAATGAAGCCATTGGCACAGAACACCTGCAAAATGGACTCTTTTCCCTATCTAAGCTACAATACGAAACCCAGGATCAGGATAAAGGAGTGGGAGATAACAGCCAGGCTAGCCCGGCAAAGCTGAGCGATGATAAGGTGATCACCCATGTGCTGGATAAAGAGTATCAGGAGCTTCCGCATATCATCCTAACCAACCAGTGCGATGCCTTCCTGTACATTGTCGATGCCAAGATTGAAGGGAATCTGGTGACAATCATGATCGGGATCAGCCAGGTCTATACCGCCACAGATCCTTTCTATAAGCTCCTTGCCCTCGCTAAATGATGCCCAAGAGAGAAACCCGGCATCGCCGGGTTAAGTGTGATAGATTGGCTCTCGCTTACTTCTTTTCGAGCCTGCAGATCAACTCTGCCATCAGGTTGATCATCTCCTTGTAATCGCTGCATTCCCAGGCATCGTCGGCTTTGATCCTGATCTCTTCCTCGGTCATCTTCTCCGACTGCAGCCAGGGTCCCCGGAACTGATTCCACCAGCTCTTATAGTGGAACTCGTTAGCGTATGGATCATCTTCAACTGGAGCGCTCTCCGAGCCATCCAAACCAGTCTTATCCATCTCGATCACTCTCATGGTTGATCCTAACTTCAATACCCCTGCCTTCTCTGCCAGGATTTCAACTGGCTGCTCCGAACCATCATCTCTCATCAGAACTAATTGGCTGCCTGATTTCACCATCTCCTCGAGCGGTGTCTTGCCTTTCTTTTGCTTGGTCATCTTGATCTCCTTCTCGGTTACCCGACTGTTAACTTATAGGTTCTACATAGAACCAGTCGCAACCGTGGTCAAGTCCTTTCTGCACAATATCATAAGATATCGCATAATACTCGAAGATACCAGATTGGAGGATCAAAATAGCTATAGCGATCATGCTCAATAGGTTAGAGAAATTCATTTGAAAAAACGGTGAAACTCTGCCCCAAAATCGATCACTTAATCAGATTTGAAGTTATCAGCATCTAACTTATCTGTCTGGTATTGATTAGCAAAACCGATTGAAAAAACGATGAAACAAACCATTTGAAAAAAGCGTGATACTCCATTTGAAAAAACGGTGATACTCACTCCATCAGGAAGCCTCGATTTGAAAAAACGGTGACACTATTTGAAATTATGCTTGATACGTTGTAGCTGCGGGAGCGGTGTCTTGGAGCGGTGTCTGGTGGTGTCTAAAGCGGTGCCACGGATTTAGGGCATATCTACATAAAAAAATGTAAAAGAGATTGTTGAATTATGCTGAAGTGGGATTGAGGAGGAACCGTAGGCAAGAACCGACGGGGACGTCGGTAATTCCATATCATGAAGCGCCTGCTCATGATAGGGGTAGGGGAGTTATCCATTACTGGCTCCCCTCCCTCCGAACCGTACGTGCGGTTTTCCCGCATACGGCTCTCCACAAAACAGGTATCTCATGTAAGAGACCGGCATAATTCACTGTGGGCTTCGGTTAATGAGAAAAACCCCCAGTTATCAAAGATTTTGTTATGGTATTGCAGATTATCCATGTTTGTCGCTATACCTTTGCGTTTTTCATGCTT
>JAUYAR010000044.1 GCA_030693415.1 Candidatus Cloacimonadaceae bacterium
GCTGATATTGATTGCTCAATGGCTTCCAATGTGCATGAATCCAAGCTCTGCTTAGGTCGTCCCATTTCTCACTCCTTCTAAGTTTAGATATGAGACAATATAATCAGTATTTATGGCATGTCAATATAAATCTTGTATAACTTGACTAACTATTTATCCGCGTAAGGCACTATATATAGACGCTTCCTTCTTACGAAAAACGCGCTAAGTGCCTGCCCCGCAATGCGGATGCTTTGATCATCGTGATATGGCGGGCAGGGGATGGAGAAGTGGCGTGAGCGAGTGAGCAGGTGAGAGGGTGAACAGTTGAAAGCTGCGCCCCATTGGGAAGCCGAACTCCGATTCGGCTGTGTTTTGCCAAGCTGTGGGGAATCGGAATTCCCCACCCCAATCACCAGTTCACCAACAAAATCAAGGAGAAAACATGAAAGTCAGATTCAAAAACCTGGTCATGGGTTACACCGGCAAATGCGACGGACTCGTTTACTATTGGAGCCCGCGTCTGAACCGGACCCTCGTTCGCCGTCACACGCCACAGCGCATCACCGCGCAAAACAGGCGCTTTTCCGTGGTGGGGAAAAACCTCGCCGCGTTGGGGCTTTCGATCGGCTACAAATCCGATCTCGCCGTCTATGTGGACATCTTCAACAACCGCGCCGTCAACCGCGACAAACAGTTTCTAAACTGGTATAATGCCTTCACCAAGCTGATGTATGCGCAGGGAAAAGCCGATCCTTCCCTCGATCTGGCAACGATCACAAAGGACGAAATCCATGCAAAAGACCTCCCCTGCAAAAGCGTAAAAACCGCCGTGGAAGCCGGGTTTCTTGCGGAGGTGAGAGATTATCAGATCTTGAAATGTGAGATGTGAGGGGGGTGAGAACGGATATGGAACTACCGACGTCCCCGTCGGTTCATCGCGACTGTCGCCGACGGGGACGTCGGCGCTCCATACTCGTTCACCCGTTCACCTTCCCAACGATGTCCTTCAGGCGCAGATCTCTTTGTGCCAGATAGACATCGAGACCGTGATGAGCTTCCGCGGCGGCGATGGGATTGATGAAATTCGCCGTGCCCAAGGCGATCATTGATGCTCCGGCATAGAAGAACTCGAGGGCGTCCTGCCATGTATAGATTCCACCCATGGCGAGGATGGGGATTTTCACGGCTCGCGCGGCTTTGTAGGTCAGCGCCAGGGCGACGGGTTTGATCCCCGTTCCGCTGTATCCGCCGACGCCTTTCTTGATGCGAGATTTGCCTGTTTCAATATCGATCGCCATGCCAAAGAGGGTGTTGATCAGAGCCAATGAGCTTGCTCCACCGGCTTCCGCGGCTATGGCGATCGTGGCGATATCGCTCACGTTCGGAGAAAGCTTGATGATCAGTTCCTTATTGGTGATTGCGGACAGCTTTTGGGTTAGTTCAAACACCGTGTCCGGGTCTGTTCCAAATGCGATGCCTTCATTTTCCACGTTCGGACAGGAGACGTTCACCTCATAACCGTCGATGCCTTCTGAGATTTCAAGCATTTCAAGCATCGCACAAAACTCTGTGATAGATGAGCCGGAAAAGCTTACGACAAGAGGGATGTAAAGCTTTTCGCGCAGCTCGGGCAGGCTGGATTTGATGAAGACATCGATGCCCGGATTTTGCAAGCCGATGGAATTGATCAATCCCGCTTCGGTTTCATAGAGGCGTGGGGGAGGATTGCCTGCCTTTGGTTCATAAGTGATTGTCTTGCTTACGTATGCGCCGAGAATGCGTTGATCGAAAAAATCGAAGTATTCAGTGCCAAAGGTGCCCGAAGCGACCGTGACCGGGCTCTCGAAATGAAGCTTGCCGAGTCTGGTTTTCAGGCGGTTCACATCAGCTCCCAGTTCAGATCATCCGCGTCGAAGACCGGCCCTTCCACACAGACACGTTGATAATCTCCCTTGCTTCCCACACCAACGGCACATCCATGACAGACACCCACACCGCAAGCCATGTATGCTTCCAGAGAAGCGAAGTGCTTGATCCCATTGGCTTTGCATATCGCGCTCAGGGCTTTTAGCATCGGGACGGGACCGCAGCTTAAAACCAAATCTACATGACGAGTTTCGATCAGGCGCATAAATCCTTCCGTCACAAAAGCTTTGATCCCCGCGCTGCCGTCCACTGTGAAACATTCATCGCAGGGAAAAACGTCGTCCGCGCAGGCTCCTCCATGCAAAAAACGCACTTGGTTTGAGGATGGAAGATGTTTCTTTAGAAACGCCAACGGAGGATACCCGACCCCTCCGCTGACGAGGACGATAGATTTGTTATTTGGAATCGGAAACGAGGTTCCCAAGGGGCCAATGACCTGGAGCAGATCGCCTTCGCGCATTACGGAGAGCGCGTTAGTGCCCGCTCCCACCGTTTTGATGAAAAAGGCAACGCGGTCTTGGATCACATCAAAAACGCTGATCGGTTTGAAGAGGCGCGGTATCCCCTGAGGTGCTTTAAGCTCGCAAAACTGACCGGGACGGCATTGCGCGGCAAGCTCAGTGTCCTCGATCCATAAGACAAAATAGCCGCCTTTGAGACGCTCTATCCGCCATATCGGCAGTATTTTATATGACTTCATGGCGCTGATTATTCTGCCCTGAAAGTGAATGTGCCGTCTAACAGCGTATAGATGATCTTGCTTTTGATCGTCTGATCCAGCCAAGGCGTGTTTTTGCTTTTGGAGAGGATGTTTTCGGCGGCGAAGACGCTGCTTTGATTCAGATCGACGATGGTCAAATCCGCCGGATTTCCTTTTCTGATACCACTTTCCGGCAAGCGCAAAAGCTTACTGGGAGCGGTGCTCATGGCTTCAATCAAACGTTCGAGAGGGATGATCCCCGGCAAAACGAGGCTCTGATAGAGCACCGGAAACGCGGTCTCGAAACCGATGATGCCAAAGGGAGCGTGATCAAATTCGCGCACTTTTTCAAAATCGGCGTGAGGAGCGTGGTCGGTGGCGATGCAATCGATGAGCCCGCTTTTCAGGGCTTCGACGCAAGCCAGGCGGTCTTTTTCGCTACGCAGTGGGGGTTTCATCTTGGTGTTGGTATCAAAGCTGAGACAGGCTTCTTCGTTGAGCAAAAGATGATGCGGAGTCACTTCGCAGGTGACGGGCAAGCCTTGTTCCTTGGCTCTGCGCACCAGCTCAAGAGATTTCGCGGTAGTGATGTGTGCGATGTGCAATCTGGCTTTGGCACTTTCGGCAAGCATGATGTCGCGGGCGATGATCGTTTCCTCCGCCAGGGCGGGAATACCGGATAAGCCTATCTGCGTGGCGATCTTTCCGCTGTGGATCTGTCCCTTTCCGGCGAGGTGATAGTCCTCGGCGTGGATAATGACCGGAAGATCATAATTGACGGCATAGCGCATGCAATTGAGCATCAGTTTGGCGTTTTGGACGCATTTTCCATCGTCACTGACCGCTACGACTCCACCGGATTTCATCGTCGCCATTTCGGAAATCTCTTCACCGGCGGATTGCTTTGTGATCGCTCCGATGACGAAGACTCTGGCAAAACCGAGCTCGCGGGCACGGCGTTGGATATAATCCACGGTGGCGATGTTGTCCACCACGGGCTCGGTGTTTGGCATGGCGCAAACGCTGGTGAAACCACCTTTGGCGGCAGCTCTGGTTCCGGAAATGATGTCTTCTTTATAGGTCTGACCGGGATCGCGAAGATGGGCATGAATATCGACGAATCCGGGAAAGACATGCATGCCCGCGGCGTCGATGACTTCGTCCGCATCGGCTGTTATATCGTTGTCGATCAACGCGATGCGTGTGTCCTCGATCAGGATGTCCATTTTGACGATGGCGCCTTCGATGTAGGCAAGCCCGTTTTTGATGAGAGTTTTCATGTTCAAGCTCCTTTATGCCTTTCCGCCGAGGATGAGAAACATCAGTGCCATGCGGACTGCGACACCGTTTGCGACCTGTTCGACGATCACGCTTTGAGAGCTGTCTGCGATCTCCGGCAAAATCTCGACCCCGCGGTTCATCGGGCCGGGATGCATGATCAGAGCGTCCTTTTTGGCATATTTGATGGTGTCCTTGGAGAGCACATAGTGTTTGCTGTATTCTTCGAGGCTGGGGAAGAGACCTTCGGTCATGCGTTCAAGCTGCATGCGCAAACCCATCACGACGTCCGCGTCCCTGAGCGCCTCCGACAGGCTGTATTCGACACGGCATCCATAGACTTCCTCCATGTATGAGGGCATCAGGGTGCGCGGTCCGCAGACCGTCACCTCGGCTCCGAGCTTCTTCATGCCGATGAGATTTGAGCGCACCACACGGCTGTTTAGGATGTCCCCCACGATGGTGATCTTGAGTCCGCGGATATCTCCCAGTTTTTCCCAGATGGAAAAGATGTCCAAAAGTGCCTGAGTGGGATGGGCGTGACGTCCGTCTCCGCCGTTGATCACAGGCTTTCCGGAATATTTGTGCACGAGTTGGGGACTGCCGGGGCTGCTGTGTCGGATACAATAGAGATCGATGCCCATCGCATCCAGCGTGTAAACGGTGTCTTGCAAGCTTTCGCCTTTCTGCAAAGCCGAGACCGATGCTTGGAAACTGACGACGTCCGCGCTGAGCCGATTGGCGGCAAGCTCGAAGGACATGCGGGTGCGAGTGCTATTTTCCACGAAGAGTGTGCAAACGGTTTTTCCGCGTAGAGTGGGTATCTTCTTGTATTCGCGGAGGTTGATCTCTTTCATGCCTTTGGCGGCTTCGAGGATATACATGATCTCATCGGCGGAATAATCATCGAGATCAAAGACGTTGCGTCCCAAAAATTGAGGTGTGGCGGTCATATTTTCTCCTTTCCGGCTCACTGGCTCGGATTAAAGGTCTATATTTTGCCCCAGTTTACAATAGCGCATTTGCGGTCAAGAAAATAATCACCCATCATCAGGCGAGCAAAGCATATCTATCTGGCAATAAGTAAAATAGAATTATTCTGGCGGTTCAACAATTTCTTTATAAACCCCATCGCTATGAATTGAGAATTGAAAATTGAGAATTGAGAATTGAGGAGTGAGAATTGGTGGGAACGGGAGCACCGCATTCACCCGTTCTTCCCCCTTTGCATTACGGAATCAATACGGACTCATTACGGACTAAGTCCGTATTGACTCCGTAATGCTCACGGGGAAGGATATAATTTAAACTGCTAAGCGTTTGAAATCAAAAGCAATTGGATAATAATGGCAGATTTGGGGAATTGACGTTGTGGGTGTTTGTGTCGCTTTGGTTGGGGCTGCGCGTATGAACCGACGGGGACGTCGGTAGTTCCATATCATGGAGCGCCGACGTCCCCGTCGGCAACAGTCGAGGCGACTGGTATCACGCTTTTATGACACATCTCACAAAAAAAAGAGGCACCGTCAGGCGCCTCTTTCGGAGAAGTGCTTTGGAGTTTGTTTATTTCATCATGAGCATGCGTCTGCTCTGGCTTTGGCTGCCATCGGAAAGGCGATAGAAATAGATGCCGGAGGCAACGCCGTTGCCACTGTCATCTTTGCCGTTCCAGGTGATGCTTTGAGTGCCGGAAGCCAGCTTTCCGCTGTGCAGGTTTCTGACTACTTGTCCCTTGATGTTGTAGATGGAGAGTTGGTAATCCCGGTTCGTATCCTTGATATTGAATTTGATCGTGGTGTTGGGATTGAAGGGATTGGGGAAGTTTTGCATCAGGGTGAATGGTGCCGCCGCAGGGATGTTTTGATCATCGATGGAGACGGTGCCATTGCTTAGTTTCTGAGCATAAAGTCCCAGGATTTCCGTTTTTCCGCTTGATCTGCCATCTGCCCAAATGACGAGGGCAGATTCACCCAAAACCGCGGTATAGGGTTTGTATTGACCTTTTCCGGCAGCAGTGATGATGTCTCCGCCAATGTTTTGCGAAACAAAAGTGCCATCGGGTTTGATGTATTTGTAGTAGATGTCGCTTTCGATGCTGTAATACTCTGTCCAGGAGATGACGACTCCGCCATTTGCAAAGCGGCCGACGCTGGGATTGGATTGCGTGCTGTCTTTTTGCACGACGAAATATCCGAGATTGCCCCATAGTGGATTTCCATCCAGTGAATACTTCTGGGCGATGATGTCAAACATGCCGTTGATGTTTTCACACCAGGCAAAAGTGATGTCGTTTCCACCGGGGACGATGGCGGGCTGTTCCTGTTCTCTGCCATAATCAGCAAGATTCACACCTACTGGATTCCACATCCGAGCACCGGAAGCGCTGACGTGTTGTCCCCAAAAGTTTTGGATGGAATCATCACGACCGTCTTTCCACATGAGGAAAATGCCATTGTTGGTGACTGAGGAAATCGGTTGAAGCTGGTTTGTGTCCAAATTTGAATGGGTGGAAGCGCGCAGTCCGTCTTCGGGCCAGCCCAGATAGGGATTCCCCTGCAGGTTGACTCGTTTGACGTATATGCTGAGCGTTCCATCAATCGGGTCATAACGTTGCCATGAATAGTAATCCTGCTTAAGGTCATAAAGGATGCATTCGTTTGACAAGCTTTGGGGAGTAGTTGCCGAAAGGATTTTGCCATCGACACCCCAGAGCTTGGTATATGTGGTGGCGTTGATAGCTTGTCCGTAAACATGATAGAGGAAGCTTCCACCGATCTGGTCATAATTTGACCAGCCGACGAAGAAGATATTGGATTCCGGCATGTATGTGATCATGGGATCTTTCTGACGGATGGGTTCATCCACTGTGAGTTCGATGCCAAAATCTCCCCAAAGACGGTTTCCCTGCGGGCTGATTAATTGCATATAAATCTTTGGATTGGGATTGCGTTTATCTTCCCAAATGATGGCGATATGCCCATCGGGCGTAACCGCTGCCTGAGGAGTGATCTGATCCGCTCCGGTGGGCAATGTGACCGGTCTGCCGTTGGTTTCCAGATCAACCGTGCCATCGGAATTGAGAAATTGGAAATAGATCTGATAGCCAAGATTGGCAAAGCGGTTGTCCTGCCAGATGATGACTGTGTCGTTTTGACGGGGAAGGATGAGATAGTTGTCCAAGGGTGTATCTCCGCTCAAGCCCCAGAAAACTTCACGCCCGTTTGTTTCAAGAAGCGCGGTACCGGCGGAAGTCAACACCTGATAGTAGATGCCGACGCTGCCGTTGCGGATGTCCATCCAGTTGATAAAGACGTTGCCGTTGGCGACTTTTATAAGACCGCTGTTTTGGGTGTTTGCTGCCGTGCAAATAGCTTTGCCGTTGGCTTCCCATAGCGCTTGTCCTGCGGAGGAGATGTGTTGGGCATAGATATCGTCGTTGGGTGCGTTGCCGTTTCGTAGGTCGTCCCAGACGATATACGCGCCGCCCTGTCCGTCTGAAGCGAGTCTCTGACTGATCTGGGCAAATGGAGCAGTGCAGATGGGCACTGCAAGAGCGTTCCATAATAGGGTTCCAGCGGAGCTTACTTTCTGGGCGAAGAGATCGGCATTAAGATTATCCAGCCGGTTATCTTCCCAGACGATGATCACGGCATTATCCGAAGTAGCCTGCAAGCGGGGATTGATTTGAGGAGCAAAACTCGCTGTTCCGGAATCTCCGAAAACGATAAAAGGGTTCGACCAGAGCAATTGACCCTGAAGATTGACCTTTTGAGCATAAATGTCATCATCGTTGTTGCGCTGATCCTGCCAGGTGAATACGAATTCTCCGTTTGTCAGAGTAGCCATACGCACTTTTCCCTGATTTCCGGGAGCGTCCGCAAGCACGACCATCTGAGGCCAAGCCATGCTGCCATTGGGTAGAAAACGTTTCAAATAGATATCTTCGGCACCAACGTAGGTATGGGTGTAGGCGATCATCATGCCGCCCTGGCCATCGGGGAGCATGGTGTTTTGCACTTCGTCGCCGATGCCGTTTGCAATTGGGATGCCGTTCACAGCCCAAACTGGATTACCATTGGAATCGATACGTTGACCATAGAGGTCTTTGCTGGGGCTGCGGGAATCCACCCAAACAAGGTAGGCACCGCCGGCATTATCGGGTTCAATATTGAGCGCGATTTGGACACCAACATGGGTGCAAACCGGTTTCCCGCCTTGTTGCCAAAGGAGTTGGCCGCTGGGGGTGACCTTCTGTGCATAGACGTTGCCATCCAGATCGTCGTAAAAATCGATCCAAGCGATAATGAGATTGTTGTCACTGGTGCGAGTGATGACGGGATCTTCCTGGCGGTCTGGTTTGCCATCCACCAAAAGGGGTGCGCCCCAAACCATGTTGCCCTGGGCATCCACTTTCTGAGCCCAAAGATCACGCTCGCCAAGTTTTGTATCCGACCACACATATACGGCTGCGCCGTCGGCAGTCTCGATCCCGGTTCTGAACCATTCGATATTAACTCCCTGCCTGATGGGGACTGCGTTTGGCCACACGACGGCGGCGGATAACCCCATGATCAAAGCAAAGAGTAGGAACATTAACATGAGTTTTCTCACGAGTTCCTCCTTTTATTATTTAACTTTAGATTCTGTAATCATATAAAGAGCTGAAAATCTTTGGCATTGGCACCAGGAAATCTGTGCGGAATTAGCAATGCAAAAAGCTCCCATTAATGGGAATGCAAGTTTCTTTCCAAACACGGGATAAGCTGTAGAGGTGGATCAAACGCTATAGACTATCTTGCCTGCGATCCGTGTTTCGACAACGCTGAACTCCTGTCCGTAAAAGCATAGACGGGAAAGGATTGCATCGTTGGGCTCGTGCTCTGACGGCAGTTTGAACAAGACAATATCGGCTTGTTTGCCGGCTTCGACCATGCCAATTTTATTATCCAAGCCCAAGATTTTGGCGTTTCCAAGCGTGACGTGATACAGCATGCGCTCCGGTGTGATCGTATATGAAGATTGCCGGAAGTTTGCCATTTTGGCATGATAGAGCATATTCAGGGTCGTGCCTGCTCCGACGTCGCTTCCAATACCGATTTCGATCCCTGCTCCTTTGATTCGCTCATAAGGAAATTCTCCGCTTTTGAGGTAGAAATTGGAATCCGGGCAGTGAGCGATCTTGCAGTCATAATCCTTGAGCAGAGCGATCTCATTAGCCGAAAGGTGGATGGCATGTCCCAATATGCTGCGCGGACCCAGAAGTCCCATTTCCTTATAGACTTGGGTGTATGAATCAAGCCCGAATAGGTCTCTCACCCAGGTGATCTCTGCTTTGTTTTCGGAAAGATGAGTCTGAAGCCAGGCGCCGCTTTCAGTGATAAATACTCCGAGTTCCTTCATCAGTTGCCTTGAGCAGGTGGGCGCGAAACGAGGTGTGAAGATATAGTTCAAAAGCGGGGTCTTACGATTCCATTTCTGAAACAACCCGATGCTCTGAGCAAGGGAAATATGAGTATCCTGAATCAGGCTTTTGGGGCTGTTTTGATCCATCATCGTCATGCCGATGAAAGCTCTGGCGCCGAGTTCCCGCGCTATCTGAAAAGCGGTGTCGCATGCGGACTTGAACCCTGCGGTGTAGATTACCGAAGTAGTAGTGCCATTACGAAACAGGGCATGAAAGAAGTCTTTGGCAAGCTCTGCGGCGAAATCTTGATCCACGGACTTTGCTTCTTCAGGAAATACCACTTCTTTTAGCCAAGGTAGCAGAGCGGGACGATGGTTTCCCCTGATCCGGTATTGGGATAGATGCACGTGCAGATCGATCAAACCGGGAAGGACAAGGCAATCGCGCCTGTCTTCGCTGTCTGAATCCAGCTTTGCATCGAAGGGTCTGACGGACTGAATTTCATCGTTTACGATAACGATGACGTGATCGGTCAATAGGTTTATTTTGTCGGGACCGAGCGGATTGAGGATATGGCTTCTAATCTTTACCATAATGAACTCTTTTTATGGAGACAAGACTGCTGCGCCCAATGCCGAAATGAAGTTCCTGCGCATTTTGTGAGGTGGTGCCTTTGGCGCTGCTGAGCTCTCTGACAAGGCTGTATATCTTTCCGGAAGGATGGCGTAGGATCACTTTGACCCGCGTGCCATAGGCGGGGGAATTTGGGAATTGATGGAATTGACCGGGGTCCTGAGGGAGCAGTACTGCTCCGCTTTTCCAAACGGGTTTCACATAGACTGCCCGGTTTCTGGTTTGGGTTCTGTTGATCAGGATCTTGGTGCCGTTGCCGCTTCCGACAACGAGATCCGGCAGTCCGTCCCGATCAAGATCGGCGCTGGCATTTCCCCATCCGTTATATACTCTGGCATTTGCCAACCAGGTGATATCCGTGAAAGTGCCGTCCTTGTTGTTTCGGTAAAGATAGCTGCGATCGTTTTCATAAACAGAAGTGATGAAGAGATCGAGGAAGCCGTCGTTGTCCGCATCAAACCACAAAGGATCGGAATGCAGTTCGTCAAAAGTGATACCGGCTTCCCGGGTGATGTCCGTGAACTTCCAATAATAGATCGTATCTGTTTCCACCACGTGATAGGAAAGCCCATCGTTGCGCAGGAGCATGCTGACGTCTGAGATATCAATATAGCGCGGATGAGCGAGGTTGGCGACGAATAGATCGAGATCGCCATCGTTATCAAAATCTCCCCAGTCGGCACCAATGCTGTGTCCGTAATATCCGTTTTTGTTCGTTCCGGCAAGTCCATAGAGGGGGGCGATATCTACAAAAAGAGAATCCGCCTGTTTCCAACAGATGTTGCGGTTGAGGCGATAGTTGGTGACCAGTATCTCTTGTTTGCCATCGTTGTCAAAATCGGCAGGCGCCACGCCTCTTCCAGCCAGACCGGGTTTGTCGGCATACGCGGGAAGCCGCATGCCGCGGGCATCGCTTAGGTCTGAGAAATAGCCTTTGTCGTTGTACCAAAAGAAATCGGGATAGCCGCTACGTTGTTGCCAAGTCTCGTAATTCGCTGTGTAAATACTTGGATAGCCACTGCCGTCAATATCGATCCAGGCTGCTCCCTCGGTGTGAAATAGGTCATCAATATCTCCGGCGCGTTCATTAACGCTTACAAAGCGGGTTCCGTCCATGTTTTTCATCAGGCGTTCGCCCATGCCATCAGTGTTGTGGGAGATGGTCATGAAGTCCAGATGTCCGTCGAGATTGAAATCTGCCCACAAACCTCCGTTGCTTTTCAAATTGGCAACATTGGCAGATTCGCTAACGTCGGCAAAGCCTTTTCCAGATTCATTACTGTATAAGCGGTTGCCGTTAAACAGCAAATCGGGATAGCCATTATTATCATAGTCTCCAATGGCGATTCTGGTGAAACGTTGCCCCGAGATCGGCGTGGTAGGAGTAATATCTTCAAACAATATTCCATTGTAGTTCATCAATTCTCTTATCCAGCGGTGAAGCTCAGTCTGAGTGGCAAGCTTGGCATGGATGGTTGTAAGCGCCTTGAGCGCAGATTCGTCATAACGTTTGCGGGGCGCTCCGGAAATCAGACAACGGGCAAAGCTCTTGGCAGCAATGCTTTGAAGATGTCGTTTGTTTAGCAGAGACAACACCTTTCCTTTCCAGAAATGCAGTTCGGCGATCTCACCGGTATCATTTTGGACAAAGGCTATCTCGTCGATCAAGCGCAGCAAATCATTGTATTGTGCATTGGGGCGATCCAAAATAGCGATCAGATCCTCTTCATCGCCAAACAACTTCAGATCATCGAGCAACACATAGTATCTCAGTTTGAGTTGAGTTAGTCGGACGCGGTTTTTCCAGTGAGCCGGCTCGTACATATCATATAAAAAACGAGTGCTGCTCCTTGTGTCTTTGGCGTCTTCCAACATGGAAAGAGAGAGCTGGAGAATTTGAGCATTGGAAGAGCTGTTTGCGCGTCGGTAGGAAGGGCTTATCATAAAAATCGCTGCAGTATAAGCATGAGCTGGGCTAAGCCTTGATTGGGATTCGCATTCCTGCTGGATAGCCGGGTAGTTTTCAGCGTTGGAAAGATGGAAGAGCTTGTAATACATAGCGATATGTGCCCACTCGGAACGCGCGAAATATTTGTCGAAACGATCGATCATACCCATCGCCAGCGAATCGTTGCGCTCGACACTGATTTCATCGATCCATGATTTTGCCAGCGATTCGATCACGGAATTGTAGGACTTAAGGCTCTTTATCCTTTGCAGATAAGCGTCTTCATCCAACCCGATCAGATAAAAATCCCAGATCAATCTGTCCGCAGGACTATTATACTTGGTGGTGAGATCATCAAGCCCAATATCGAAAGCGGTTGAATCCATAGCTGTGTATTCAGAGAGCCGCAACCATTGCAGCGCGTCTTCGATGGAATCCGTCTGCATCGCCAAAGCAAAGTGGCAACGCTGTGCCAAGCCAAGATTCCCGGTTCGTTGAGCGTAGGTTAGGACGCTTTTCACGTCATCAATTTCAGGATTTTGAATCCCGATCAACGCCTCGATCCCGGTCGCATGCTTTGCCAGAAGATGATGCTGCTCTTTTGATAACAAAAAATCGACGTCCTCCCGCGTGATAGCAATGATCCAAACGCTCGCGAGAAATAATAGCGCAATAAGTATCTTTCTTTTCATAATTCTACCCAAGTTTTTCAAGCAACGCAGATATATCCCCTGCAGAGAAGTGATATTCTTTGTTGCAGTATTTACACACGGGTGTGATGCCTTCCCGCATGGTGGTCAAATCAGTTTTCCCCAGTAATAGCAAAGCGCGTGAAAACTTGGTGCGGCTGCAATCGCATCGATAAACCAGCTTGTGGGATTCAGTCAATCTGACAGATGCATCTTTGAAGACAAACTTTTTCAGGATATCCGGGATCGTGAATCCCATATCCATGAGATCGGAGATATTGGGTGTATTTGCCAAGTTCCGGATCAGGAGATCGGCATTTTTTGGCGAGGCGTCCGGCATTTGTTGAATAATAAATCCACCCGAGGCGCGGACAAAAGCTTGTTTATCAATGAGTAACCCGATGTTCACCGCGGTAGGTATCTGTTCTGAGAGTAAATAGTATTGTGCCAAGTCTTCGGCAATTTCTCCGCTGATCAATTCCACCGATCCCAATTGCGCTTGTTTCCCCGGATATTGATGCATCACGGTTAAAGTGCCCGCACCAAGGTGTTTTCCCGGTTCAAGGTTTTGCTTTGTCTCTTCGAAAAACAAGTGGGGTTCGTTTGCATAGCCGCGGATTTTACCCTCCATAGTGCAGATTATGAAAGCGCCGGTGAGCGCACCGTGTCCCTCAACCTTGAGCGTCACATCCGAGCGCGGAACTTTGAGCTCCATGCTCATCAGCGCCGCTGCGGAGATCATTTTCCCCATTAATATCGTTGCCAGGGGGGAGAGATCGTGCAGTTTTCTCGCAGCAAGCACGGTCTGGGTGGAATCAACCGCAAAGACGCGAAATTCTTCGCCAAAGGCTGTTCCGCGGTACAGCGAGTCTTTAGTTATCACTTTGTAACCATCTATCTGATAACACGATTCCGGGATAGTAAGTTTGCAAAATGTCCGTAAAGCTTGCACCATTGCGAGCTCGTTTCAGAGCTCCCACCTGGCACATTCCAACTCCGTGACCGGACCCCTTGCCTCTTAATTGAAGGGTTGAAGTTGCCTTTATCACATCGGCACCTTGGGATACCGAAGATCCGCCTTTGATATAAAAGAAGGATGAGCTTAGCTCTCCGAAAACCTGACGAATGCGGTATTCGCTGTCCAAGGTGACTTTTTTATCACCGTAGAAACTGATTGACACGATTCTGCCGGAGTTGCCACGTTTGTTGATCCCGATGTGTCTCAAGCCCTTGATCCCAAGATTGTTTTCCAGGGTCGAACGAGATACGGTTTTTTCCCATGAAAGTGTTGCTCTTTCCCAGCTTGAAGCACCGGCGGAACTGACTTTGGTATCGATCCAAGCGCGCGCGTTTTTCTCATTCGTGAGATCCAGGCTGTCGCATTCTTCCCAACAGGAGACTCCCATCAGAAAGGGCAGGGGTGTGCCTTTCCAGATGTTTGCGGAGGAATCCGTCTTGCCTCCGCAACTGCTGTGATAGGTGGCGTCCGCCACCCTTTCGCCGAAAACCATGATTTGATTCTTTGTATCATGCACGGAGCGAATGATGTTGTTGTTGGAAAGGTGCATGCCTTTATAGACTTGGCAGTGAGTGCCGTTGCACAGATCATATCCGTCATTTTTATGCCGGTTGTACAACAAAAGACTGATCGCATGTGTTCTTGCTGCAACTGCTTGTGCTTTTAGTGCTTCGATTGGGGCAGAGCTGCCAATCTCGTTTTGGATCACTCCGCCGACATAATCCTCCAGCGGGAGGAAATGATTTATAATCAAGCTCTCGCCGATGCTTTTCAGGATAAACTCACCGCTAAAACCAAGACTTGCTCCGTTGATGAAGAGTTCGTTCTCAGTCTTGATCAATATCGGCGTTTCGAAATAATATGTATTAGTTCCGGACACTATTCTCACAGTGGTATTTAGCATTGGAATCGACAGTATCTGCTTATGCGGGATGCCGGTTTGGGAAGCATAAGTCTTTGCCGATTCGTAAGCTGAAAAAGTAGTGGGTTCAAAGATCAGTTTCTCACGCCGGATCACCAGTTGAGAATCCGCCCAGGCGAAAAACTCGCGGATCAAGTCTTCTTCGCGGATTAAGCTGTGTTTATTAATAGGTTCGACCCGATTGAGAAAGCCCCAAAACGCCACTTTGTCGGCATCCATCAGTTTAATGCTCAAATTTCCATCTATTTGGCGGGATATCGGTGAATCGATCTCCGCAATGTTGAACCGCGGCGTAGAGACGGATTTTGCCTTGAGAGTGATCTCGCTGCCGGAATTGAGCAGAATCTCCAACCACAGGCTTCCATCCCGGTATTGCGCGGCATATAGAAAGATGGTTAGACCAATCATCACTATTGAAAGTAATGCTTTAAGTCCTATTATGTATCTCATTGTCTTATTTGGCGATAGATCCTGGAATACATTCGCCGATCGGAGCGATGATCTGCAGTTTTCCTTCGCTGTGGACAGCCAAGATCATGCCGCTGGATTCGATGCCGCGGATCTTACGCGGTTCCAGATTCACTAACATGATCACCTGTTTGCCGATGAGATCCAACGGTTTGTAATGCTCGGCAATTCCCGCAACCAGTTCACGTTGCTCACAGCCGATATCGACCTTGAGAAGCAGGAGCTTATTCGTCTTGGGTATGTTTCTGGCTTCAAGCACTTGCGCCACCCTGATATCCATTTTGTCGAAGTCGTCGTAAGAGATGAGTTCTTTGATCGGCTCATAATCCATTTTTGTTTCAAGCGTTGCATTTTGTTGCAATTTTGCGATTTGCGCTTCAATCGCCTCATCATCGATTTTGGTAAAAAGAGCCTTGGAATCACTGAGTACGATCGGTTCGATCGATTCCATCTTTTCCTCTGTCCAAAGCGCTGCAGGATCGAGCCCCATCATCGCTCGCAGCCGTTTCATGCTGTCCGGAAGTATTGGCGTCAAGGCAATGGAGATCATATGCAGGAGTTGCGCACAAACCCAGAGGGTTTCGCCCACGTCCTTTCTGTCCGTCTTAATCTGCGCCCAGGGTTTGCGTTCGTCAAAATAGCGATTTCCGAGCCGGGCAATATCCATGATTTGTCTGGTGTTTCTTTTCACCTGATAATCACGGTATCCGGCATCAATCTGCGTCATAAGTTCTCTTGCCTCCACCAATACCGCAGCGCCGGCTTCGCCGATCGGAACGGGAGGGATGATTCCCTCAAAATTCTTGGTCGCAAAGGCAAAGACGCGGTTGGCAAGATTGCCTAACACATTGTTCAATTCAATGTTGATCTTTAGCTGGAAGTCCTTGAACGAGAAATCGCTGTCTCCCTTTTCGGGAGCGTTTGCGGCAAGATAATAACGCAGATATTCTCCACTGAAAGATTGCACAAATTCATCCACCCAGATCGCCCAATTGCGGCTAGTGGAGATTTTTTGCCCTTCCAGATTCATAAACTCGTTTGCAGGAATATCATGCGGCAGACAATAGCTCTTGTCCTGTCCCATCAACATCGCTGGCCAGATCAGCCCATGAAAGATGATGTTATCTTTGCCGATGAAGTGAATAAGCTGCGTTTCCGGATCCAGCCAATAGTCTTTCCAGCGTTCAGGATCACCGATGCGCTCCGCCCATTCCACCGTTGAGGAGATATAACCAATGGGAGCGTCGAACCACACATACAGCACTTTTCCTTCTGCTTCCTCCAAAGGAACCGGAACTCCCCAGCTCAGATCGCGGGTGATGGAACGTTCGATCAATCCCTGCTCCAGCAGACCGAGCATGAAGTTCAGCACGTTTTCTTTCCAATAACTTTTACTTTTCAACCATTCACGCAGCAGATCTCGAAAGTCGTCCAATTGAATGAACCAATGTTTTGTTTCACGGATTTCCGGTCTGTTGCTACAGATCTTACACGCGGGATCGACAAGCGTAGTGGTATCATAGATCTGGCCGCAGGCGTCGCATTGGTCTCCGCGCGCGCCGCTTGCATTGCAGCGTGGACAGGTTCCTTCCACATATCGATCCGGCAGAAAGCGTTTGTCGTGCTCGCAGAAGAATTGCTTGGTGACCTTGGGTTTGATATGCGCTTTTTTACAGAGATTGAGGAAAAACTCCTGCGAGAGCTTGTAATGCTGCTCTCGAGCGGTACCCGAGAAATTATCGAATTCAATACCGATGGAGTCAAACGCGGCTTTAATGGAATCATGATAGCGTTTTACTACGGCGGCGGGTGAGACGCCTTCCTTATCGGCGCTGATCGAGATCGGTGTGCCGTGTTCGTCCGTGCCGCAGATATAGATCACATCTTCTTGTTTGAGGCGCAGATAGCGCACAAATACGTCAGCGGGAAGATATGCTCCCGCCACGTGTCCGACGTGCAGCTTGCCATTGGCATAGGGGAGAGCGCTGGTGACCAGATATCTCATTTGGAATCTCCCAAGAAAGCACTGTGCACAGCGCGCACGCAATCCTGCACCTGATCGGAAGGCAACATCAACTCGATGGTCATCTCGCTGTGCTGAATGCGTTTGATATCAAAGGGCTCGCAGATGCGGATCGTTTTTTCCAAAAAGCAGGGATCGAGATTGATGCCGAGTCCGATTAGATTCACGCAGCCGAGAGCATCCACTTTTTCGATCAGTTCGAGACCATTTTTTTCGATCAGATAATCGATCTCTTTTTGAAACTTATCTTCGATAAGCAGCTCGATTTGATCGCCATCCACATAGTATTTGAAAATCTCATTTTGCCAGACCTGAAACAGATCCAGCAATGCCGCATTCTTGCTAAGCACGTATTTGGCGAGGTTTTCTTTGTGCGCGATGGCGCTTATATTTCTCTCTTCCATAGAGTTATCCTTTATGTAATCTTTTTGTATAATCGTCCCTGAAGCGAAGGTGAAAGAAGATTTCACCTCCACCGGAATCTCGTATTTATATGCAAATTCAACAGCACGGGGGTGGATCACCTTGGAGCCGTTGTAGCTAAGCGCCAACATCCGGGCATAATCGATCGAGGGCAGCAAACGGGCATTCGGAACGATGCGCGGATCTGCTGTAAAGACGCCATCCACATCGGTATAGATCTCGCAGCGATCGGCTTTCAAATAGCAGGCAAGCGCCACCGCCGAAGTATCAGAACCGCCTCGTCCCAAGGTCGTGATTTCCTTGGCGGAGCTCACACCCTGAAAGCCTGCCACGATCACGATCTTGCCCAACATCAGTTCCTCGCGGATGCGAAAGGCGTTCACACTGAGGATGCGGGCGTTGCCGTGTTTGTCATCCGTCATGATTCCGCTTTGGGAGCCGGTGAAGGAGATCGATGAAAAGCCTTTTTCCTGCAGGGCGAGAGACATCAAGGACATGCTGATGCGCTCTCCGGCAGTGAGCAGCATGTCAAATTCACGTCTGGATGGGTGATCAGAGATGCCGTAAGCAAGGCGAACAAGGTCATCAGTAGTTTTCGCCATTGCGGATACGACGAGCACCAGAGAATCCGCACTGCGATGCTCTGAAGCAATCTTCGCCGCGACGCTCTGAATCAGATCGATACTTCCCACGGAAGTACCGCCGAATTTTTTCACAATAATAGCCATAACTATCCCTCGAATCCTTAATAGCGAGCTTTGTCAAGAGATTTCTGCCGGAGGCGGATAGCTCGGCTGTTTTAGATAAGAGATTCTGAGATGAATTTCACCACAGAGACGCAGAGAGATCAGAGAAGTTTATGGTGAACAGGTGAACGAGTGAACGGATAATGAATGAAAGATGAGATAAACACAGAGGAAAACAGAGTAAAAACAGAGCAAGAGCAGAGTGATGCGTGATGTGTGAGATAAGGTTCAACCTTGACCAGTCCGTAGTGCGGAATATGATAGGGGTAGGGGAGTTATCCATTACTGGCTCCCCTCCCTCCGAACCGTACGTGCGGTTTTCCCGCATACGGCTCTCCAGAAAACAGGTATCTCATGTAAGAGACCGGCATAATTCACTGTGGGCTTCGGTT
>JAUYAR010000045.1 GCA_030693415.1 Candidatus Cloacimonadaceae bacterium
TATAAACATGAATCCCAGAAAATCCAGGCGCTGAAGCTGATAATATATATTTTTTCCGCAAAGCCCTGATTTTGGACACTAATTGGCTATTTTCCGAAACTCAAATACTATTTTTCAATGAGTTACGATTCCAAAATGACTTAAAACACATTTTTCATGCGAAACTTGGGCTATCATGCTGTATAACAGTTAGTTATGTACCTCACACCCCTCTCTTCCCCATTAGCATTACGGAGTCAATACGGACTTAGTCCGTATTGAGTCCGTATTGATTCCGTAATGCAAAGGGGGAAGGGTTTTTAGGGGAAAATGCAGCGCAGGATGCCGATCCTGCGAAGTGAACGGGTGAACAGGTGAACCCGTCATTCCAGCGAAGGCTGGAACTGGAATCCAGTCTTTGACTTAAAACTCCGCCCGTAAAGGATTTAATGCTTTTACCAGATGTCAACGGCGGAGTTTTGGGTCAAAGCGAAGTCTCAGCTAAATTGAGGCGTGAAATTAATCGGGTGAATGGGTGAGTGTGTGTGTTGGCGGGATTCTTTGTAGGGTTTTTGATATGATTTCAAAAGATCATTATGATCATATTGATCCGCGTCATCCGCGTTCTATTCTTTTTTTATCCCATTGATGCTCCTCTGCCGGAATCTATTGAGACTGTTCAAGGATACCCTTTCATTGGAAATGCAGGACAACGACAGAGATTGCATAGTGAGATGCTTAATCATCTTTATATTGTCGATTGTAAACAATCATGTTTTGGGGTGGGGAACTCGGCTTCCCAATGGGGTGGGGAATTCCGATTCCCCACAGCCACAAGATATCTACCGCGGACTGAGTTCGCTACCATCCCTCGCGGTTTTATCCATCTCATCGTGCTGCGCACGATAGCCGAATCGGAATTCGGCTTCCCAATAAGGAGGGGAACCCTGCTTCCCTGATTATTCCTCACCCCATCAAATACCCTGGATTAAAAAAACTATCCCGCCACTTGTCCATATCCTCGACCAATCCTGCAGAGAAAGGATTGGAGAGTATATAGTTTACCACATTCTCGTAATTGCTCATATTCCGGATAATCCTGTCAAAATAGAAATCATCCCAAATCTGCCCTTTCTTACCCAATGCGATGTTTATATGATTGGCAGTATAGCGTTTCAGCGATTGGACAATATTGCTTACATAGTAGTATTTACCAGCCTCATCTGTCAAAGCTTTTATTAATATATGAACATGGTTGGACATTACACAATAGGCGTGAAGCTCATATTTCTTGCCATCCAGATGATGAAATGCCTCAGTAACTATCTTGGCAAGTACAGGTTCATTCAAAGAAAATCCCGGATTTTGAAACTTGGCAAGTGCAAGATCATACTCCTGAAATCGCTGGAACAAATAAGCATTGCGGTTTTTTTGGGATTCAAGGTCTTGCATATTATTATCTGTTATAGTTTCTGCCTTCAGCTCCTCAAAAAGAGCAATGAGGTGTTTTGGCAAGGTGAATGCCAGACGCCAGGTTAGAAAGATGATGGAATCACTAAACTGGTAGTGAGGTCCATGGCTCCAGTGCTGATCGATTAGTTCTGCCATTGTTCCCTTTGGGGTGGGGAATTCCGATTCCCCACAACCACAAGATATCTACCGCGGAATAAGTTCGCTACCATCCCTCGCGGTTTTATCCATCTCATCGTGCTGCGCACGATAGCCGAATCGGAATTCGGCTTCCCAATGGGGTGGGGAAGAATCCCCCTGCACCCCCACGTGGTAATCTTTTCATAGCTTTGTCCCTTCGCAGTAGAGCAGGATGCCAGGGTAGCGCATGATGCCGATCCTGCGGAAACCGATACCGGTAAATTTTCTCCCTCCGCAGCATCGGCATGCTGCGCCACAGAAAGCCTGCAAAAGGCAAAAATCAAGGGGAAACCCTGCAGACGCGGAAACCGATGTGGATGTAGCTGCCGTCCGGGCCGTCGTAGTTCCGACTCGCAACCCGGCAGTAGTTGGCATAGTCGTACCAGCTACCGCCCCGAGACACACGATAGGACCCGCTCACAGGTCCAGTTGGATTGGACTGGGAACTCGAACTGTAGCTGCCATACCAGTCCCAACACCATTCCCACACATTACCACTCATGTCGTATATTCCCAAAGCATTGGGAGCTTTGGTGCCAACGGGTTTGCCGCCATAGGGTAAATTGTTGCCATTATACCAAGCCACGGCATTGATATCATCCGAGCCACTATACAGATAATCGGGGTTGTTGGTTGCGCCCCTGGCAGCATACTCCCACTCCGCTTCAGTGGGCAAGCGGTAGCCATTGACGTTCCAATTGCATATTGCCGCATCCCAGGTAGCATTGTCATAACTGGGAATCGCTCCCCAGTTTGCCGGATTGGTGGAACCGCTGATTGTGTAAACCGGCGTCAGCCCCTCAGCCATACTTCGTAGATTGCAATATCTCAGGATAGCATACCAAGATACATAATTCCCAGGATAGTTATCCCCCACACCATATCCTGAAGCTGGAGTGGGACCCGTGATAGCGAAATATTCTGCTTGCGTGACCTCATACTTGCCAATGTAAAAGGAGCTCAGAGTCACGCTATGGGTAGGCAACTCGTCAGACTCGCCGCTTCCGGTGGTTCTGCCCATCGTGAAGGTGCCGCCAGGGACATAGATCATCTGACCGGATGTGACACCAATCGTGTAAGTTGCACTCGCGATTGGGCTATTCTTCCAGCCTTCTTTATATGCCTGCGCTTTTATAGTTGTTGTTTCTGTTATATGAATCGGGGTTGAGTAAATTGGTGAATTTGATGCTGGGGTACTTCCATCAGTTGTATATACTATCGTTGCTCCAATAGTAGAGGATATAACCACATCCGCCGCAGGATAGTAGTAGATTCCTCCCGCCGGACTGAAAGTAGGTGTGGCAACTACCTCCGGAGCGGTAGGTTTACTGCATGAGCTTATAAATGCGAGCAGTAGTAATAAGGCTAATGACAACAAATAGCTTTTCATGCTATCCTCCTTGAATTAATTGGTTTAGTCTCAAATGTTAAGTCCCAAATGTTGGTGTAAATTCCAACTCATTGTTTTTCATGTTCTTTGAAGACTTGTTGGCAGGTCTTCGCATCACACAATATATACTTTGTGGTTGTTGTAGCGATAACAATCAACCAATTACACGATAAATCCACCGCTGATTTTCCGTCAAGAGCTTTCTTACCATAAATATATCTACCTTGTTGGAGACTGTTCAATCGTAAAACGATAGGTCTCACGTCCTCGCAGCATCGGCATGCTGCGCTGCTACAACAGCATTGCATGTAGCACTTGCGTTATCTTATTCTATGACTTTCACTTCGACGCGACGGTTGAGCGCGCGCTCCGCGATTGTGCTATTTTTATTGAGCGGTTTGGAAAGTCCAAAGCCTTCGGAGCGAAGGCGATCTTTTTCAATACCTTTTTCGATCAGATAATCCACGACCGCTTTGGCGCGGCGCTTGGAAAGATCGAGGTTATACTTGGCTTTGCCGATATTGCAGGTGTGCCCTGAGATTTCCACTTTGATCTCGGGATTGTTCAAGAGGGTGACCACGATCTCATTTATAAAGGGCAGTGAGGATTCCTTGATTACTGCTTTGTCAAAGGCAAACTGGATGTTGTGGAAGATGATTGGAGGTCTTTCCACTTCAAGCTTTTTCAGGGAGATATCGAGTTTGAACGGCTGTCCTGTCTTGGGTGGGCTAAAGTCTTGCGTGTAGTTGAAATAGCCGTCCTCGTTGATGATGAGAGTATAGTTTTCGGCATAGGGAAGTTTGATCTCAAAATTGCCTTCCTTATCGGACACGACAATATCCTTGTGGGTTTGTCCGTCCACGATGCCGGTGATTTCCAGCTCCACGCTGAGTGGGTTGCCATCGTCGTCGGTCACTTTGCCCCAAATAGCGAATGGCGGAGGGACGAGAGGCTTTTCGATTGCTCCCGTGATCTTATCGGGAGTGACAAGGCTGATGGCAGGAACTGGTTCGTCGATCATGGGAATTGAGATCCTGCTGCCGGTGCCGTCATCGATCACATAGCTGGAAGGAATCGTGTTTTTGAAGCTGAGCTGCACAATCTTTTCAAAGCCCTCGGCGGTGCGATCGGTGGATATGAAACCTTCGTTGCTGTCTCGGTTGTGATAGAAATAGCGGTCGTTGCGGATGGAATTCATCGGCAGACCAAGGTTTTCCGGGATCGACCATTCCTGCCATGAAGAACCGATTTTAACCGCTTTGAAGAGATCATAACCGCCGAAACCGGGATGCCCATTCGAGGCAAAAAACAGGGTTCTACCGTCGTAGTCCAGGAAGGGAGTTTGCTCGTTCTTGCTGGTGTTGATCCTCGGTCCCAGGTTTTGGGGACTTGACCAGAAACCTCCGGTCTTTTCGCTCACATAGAGATCCGTACCGCCAAAACCGTCATCGCGGGAAGAGGTGAAAAAGACGATCGAATCGTCATATACCATGGGATGCGTATCCACCTGGGACGAATTCAGGGGCAGGATATTGTCCGGCGGCGACCATTTCTTATTGTATTCGCTGTAATAGATATCGCCGTCGAGCTTGCTTTGTTCATAGTTGCCAAAGATATAGGCGCCACTGCCGTCCGCAGCAAAACTGCCAAAGGCTTCGTTGCCGTCGGTAATTAACTCGTTGACAAGCTCCGGTCTGCCATATCCGATGACGGCTCCGGAAGTTGAGCGTAGGATCTCCGATCGCCAGATGTTTTCCTTGTCGAATCTGCTGGGGCGCAGCGAGGTGAAATAAAGATATTTGCCCCAGGGATCGACGACCGCGCCATAGTCCGAATTGCGGCTGTTGAAGTGTCTCGGCATCGGTCTCAAATTCACTTTTTCAAATATCATCGCCTGCCTTCTGATGATCTCGATATAGTCATCCACACTTGTGCGAAACTCTTTGTCTCCGCTCTGTACGTAGCGGGCGAGCCAACTCATCGCGTTTGTGGTATCTTCCCTGGCGATATAGAGCCTTCCCAACCAATAATGATATTCGGGCACTTCACCATTGGCTGAATGATCTGCGGCTTTGAACTGATCGATCGCTCTTTTATAGTCCCCGCGATGATAATAATCCATCCCCTCAAGGGCATAACGTTCGCCTTTCAAACCGATCTGGATCGCACCAAGGGTGACCATGATGATCAGCAGAACAAAGCTGAGAAATGCATATTTCATAGCTCTCCCTCCACGTTTAGAATCTGAGAATCATCGAAATGATGTGGTCGTCGCTGAAGATATCATGGTTGTTTAGACGATAGACGTAATCAAGCTGAAAACTGCGGAACCGGATACCGGTGCCGGCGGAGAACCTACCTTGGTTGAAACCGAGGCGGATACCCGTCTGGGCATAGGAAAAAGCATCTCCCCAGGTGCTTTTCTCACGGACGGAGATCACCGAAAGTTTCGAATCCGCTTCCGGGTCCTTGCCGATCGAAGTCCAATATTCCGCGCCGAAAGCGACGTAAGGGTTTTCCGCCTGTTCCCATTTGAGATCGGTGGCAAGAGTCAAGCCGATGATCGGATATGCTGCAGCGCCAAGGGACAGCTCGGTCGGAACGCGGTCTCCGGCATAAGCACCATACAGATCGCGAACCATGAATCCCGCCTCCAGATACTGATTGACGTCGAATTTGGCACCCACGTCTATGCCCATGCCGGCTTTGGTTTCACCGTCCATGGAACTGAAATAGAATTTGGGGGTGACGCCATAAGCGAGGCGTTTGTATTCGTTGGCATAGCTGATGGAGATGTTGTGTTCGTCATCGCTGAAGTTTCCGGTGGGGTTGCCGATGTCGTCATATCCATCGATGTCGCTCACTCCGGCGTTTATCCATGAAAAAGCCATGGCGCCGAAATCAAAGCGTTTCGCGATTGCGGCGTATTTGTGGCTGCGGTCGTGATTCATTCCAAAATTGAGCATCGAGCCAAATTCGATATCTTTGAGCATCATCAGCCCGGCGGGATTCCAATAAGCTGAAGCTACGTCCCTGGTGATCGTCGATCCCGCTTCGCCCATGGCGATGATGCGGGCTCCGACTCCCATGCGCATATAGGCTCCGGCAGAGTTATTCACCCCTTCGGCGAAAAGCGGGAGGGTCAAAAGTAGAATGATCCCGCTAACTAATATAAGTTTCATCGTGTTGCGAAATCCGTTGTTGTTCATCGTTTTCATCGTTGCCTCCTTATTTCACCGAAATCTTGATGACTTTCTCGCTGCGGTTGATTCCATCAGTTGCCACGATTCTGGCAAAATAGGTGCCGCGCCCGACTTTCTTACCGCTGGAATTATTCAGATCCCAGAGGATTTCGATCAGGTTTGAATTCGTGGGTGGAACGGTCAGCGTTTTGATCTTCTTTCCCGCGAAATCAAAGATCGATACCGCCACCTGGACGTTGTCGTTTCGGCTGAGGACGAGTTTTATTCTTGTGGAGGATGCCGCAGGATTCGGATACGCGTAGGACGCGTCGCTGATCTGCAGTTCCTGGGATTGATATTCGATGGTTGTGGTCATGCTGGGCAAGCTTTCCACGCCGTTGTAGATTGCCGTGACGTAGTATTGGTATGAGGTGTTTACGCTGATGGCATAGTCGTCGTAGTAATAATCTGCGCCTAATTGGTTGATGATCGGAGTCGCGTTCATCTTGGTGAAGCCGGTTTCTGTCGTTCTGCGGCGATAGACGTTGAAGCCGTTCAACACTTTGGCGCCGATGGGCGAATTCCAGAGGATTCTGATGTAGCCGCCGTAGGTGAAGGCACGAACATCGATCGGCAGGAGCAGGACAGAATATCTCTCGCTGCTGATGGAGCTGCTGATCCAATCCGTTTTGAACGCCTTAGCTTTGACCATGAAGTCCTGCGCCTGTTCAGGGATCAGAATCGGATTGGTGTAGATTACGGAGCTTTCATCCGGGTCGCCTCCGTTAATCGTATAACGAATAGTGGCACCCGCGGTGGAAGAGCTCAATTCCAAATGCAATTCATTTGAGTACAACCCACCCGGGATGGACATTACCGGCGCTGCAACCGTTCCGGTGATGTTATAGATTGCGGTGATGGTCTCGCTGGGAATCCAGTCTGCCGCAAAACCCTTGATCAAGATGGTTTGTAATGTATTCTGCGAAATCGTCAGCGGGTTGGTGTAAGCAGGGGAATCGGAAGTCGGTTCGCTGCCGTCCAGAGTGTAGCGGATCGTAGCTCCGACTGGAAGGGTCGGTGCCGCGATGCTGATCGTCTGAGCGATAGTATAGGTTCCTGGAGCGGGTGTGAATGGTGTCTCAGGCATCTGAACCTGTCCGGTGATTCGATAGGTTCCGGTCGCGACATTGCTGGGATCCCATCCATTGAGGAATCCACGGATTCTGATCAGGAATTCGGGGGTGTTCAGAGGAATTTCGATCGGAGTAGTATAGATCGGAGAATCTGTCCAGGGAGCCGTTCCGTCCGTTGTATAGCGAATCACGGCATTTGAGGGATTGGCATGCGCAATAATGCTCACGCTCTGGGCGTTGGTATATACCCCTGGTGCGGGATTGAACAACGGCTGCAGCAATGTGACCTGACCGGTCATAATATACACTGCGGTATAGGTAGGGCTGGTGATCCAGTTTGCGGCAAAGGCTTTCACTTTCACTGTGATCATCGCGGGTCCCTGTAGCTGTATGGGCTGCGTATATTCCTGCGAAGTTTCGGTGGGTTCGTTTCCGGTCAGGGTATAGCGCAGGGTCGCGCCCAAAGGCAGAGTGTTTGTATTGAGCACCAAAGTCTGAGCTGTGGTGTAGGTTCCCGCCGGCGGTGTGAACACTGGATCGGGAATGCCCGCTATGCCTGTGACACTATAGTTTCCGGTATAGATAGGGCTGGGTAGCCAGTTTGCGGCAAAGGCTCTTGCTTTGATCTGCATGTTTGTGTTCAGGGGGATGCTGATCGGAGCCGCATAGATCGGAGAAGTTGCCGTCGGATCGGTTCCGTCCGTCGTGTATCTGATGATCGAACCTGCCGGAGCAGTGGAAGTATTGATGCTCACGCTCTGCGCCGTTGTATAGATTCCGGGGGCGGGACTAAATACCGGTGTGTTGATCGCCACCTCACCGGTGATCGTATAGATCGCCGTGTGGGTGATGCTGGGCGTCCAATCGGTCTGGAATCCCTTCACCTTGATCGTGGTATTGGTATTCAGCGCCAGATTGATCGGTGCTGAATAGACAGGCGATGTCGCTTGCGGTTCGCTGCCGTCCAGAGTGTAGCGGATAGTAGCTGCAGCAGGAATCGGAGCCGAGATTGCGATCGTCTGTGCCGAAGTGTAAGTTCCTTGTTGCGGAGAGAACACGATGGCGGGGAAAGTGATCTGACCCGTGATGTTATATACTGCGGACACGGTGTTGCTCGGCGTCCAGTCTGTCTTGAACGCGCGAACTGTGATAGTCGTGCCGGCATTCATTGGTAGAATTATCGGATTCCCGGCAGAATATGCCGGTGAGCTATCCGTCGGGGTCGATCCATCCAGAGTGTATCTCAAAGTCGTTCCCGTGGGAGTGGTGTTTGTATTCAGGGTCACGCTTTGCTGAGTCTGGTAGGTTCCCGCGGCAGGAGTGAACATCGGTGTCGGCAGCACGATCTGTCCCGTCACAATGTATGTGGATAAATAGACCGGGCTTTGCGTCCAACCGCTCAGGAAGGCGCGCGTCTTGATTGTCATCGTCGTATTCAGCGGAACATTGATCGGTGTGCTGTAAATTGCCGACGCGGCAGTGGGATCGCTTCCATCCGTAGTATAGCGAATGGTCGCGCCAGTGGGCGTTGTCAAAGTATTGATCACTACTGATTGAGCCGTTTGGAATGTTCCGGTGGCAGGCATAAAGACAGGTGTGTTGATGGCAACCGTTCCAGTGATCACATACACGACGGTGTAGGTGGTGCTGGGAACCCAGTTGTTTAGATATGCCTTCACTTTGATCGTGGTGTTTGTATTCAGCGCCAGACTGAGCGGAACCGAATAGATCGGTGAGGTCGTCGTTGGTTCGCTTCCGTCAATCGTATAACGCAAGGTCGCTCCGGCGGGAGTCGTAGTCGTATTGATGGATACAAGCTGCGCGGTTTGATATGTTCCGGCAGCGGGACTGAAGACGGGAGCTTCGATCGTCACCTGACCGGTTACAGAAAACACGCCGGTGTGGATCTGGCTTGGCAGCCAGTTCGCAGTGTAGGCACGCAATCTGATAGTGAGCGTCTGTCCTGTATTCACAGCGATCGGAACACTGTAGATCGGTGAGCTTTCATTAGGATCGCTTCCGTCCAGGGTGTAGCGTAATGTCGCGCCGCTGGGAATGGTATTCGTGTTCAAAACAACGTTTTGAGGCGTAGTGAAGAGCCCCGGAGCAGGTGTGAATACAGGTAGCTGGATGCTGACCTCGCCGGTGGTCGTATAGAATCCGGTGTGGGGCACGCTGGACGTCCAGTTGCTCTTGAAGGCTTTCACTTTGATCGTGAGCGTGCTGTTTAGCGGAAGCGAGAACGCGGAACTATAGATCGGTGAAGCGGCATTGGGTTCGCTGCCGTCGATCGTGTATCTGATCTCAGCGTCCGAAGGCACTGTGCTGTTTACCGTTATCATCTGAGCGACAGTATAGATACCGGGAGCGGGATTGAACACAGGCGTGTTGAACACAATCTGACCAGTGATCGTATATGTGGCTTCGACGGTCGCGCTGGTGATCCAATCGGGGCTGAAACCCTTCACCTTGATGGTGGTGGTGGTATTCAGCGCCAGCGGGATCGGGTTTTGATATGCCGGCGAGCCCTGATTCGGTTCGCTGCCGTCAAGAGTGTAGCGCAATACCGCGTCGGCGGGTATGGTGGCAGTATTCAAAGACACTATCTGAGCAGTCTGATAGAATCCCGCAGGAGGATTGAACATCTGAGTCGGCAGAGCAACCTGACCGGTGATAACATACATAGCGGAATAGATTGGGCTGGGCGTCCAATTGCTTCGGAAAGCCATCGCCTTGATGGTCATGGTCGTGGTCAAAGGAACCGTTATCGGCGCTGAGTATATCGGGGACGTGGACGTCGGATCGCTTCCATCAGTTGTAAAGCGAATTGTGGCATCCGCCGGTACGGGTGCGTTGATACTCACTGTTCTTGCACTGGTATAAGTACCTGCGGCTACGCTAAATACGGGCGCTGTAATCACCACCTGACCGGTCACGGTATAGGTCTGCGAAAGAGTAGCGCTGGCGATCCAACCGGTTCTGAATGCTTTTGCTTTGATCGTCCAAGTGCTATTCAGCGGAACCGGGATCGCTGTAGTATATTGTGTGGAAATCGTAGTCGGTTCGCTGCCGTCGATGGTGTATCTGATCACGGCACCGGGAGTTGAAGAGGTCAGAACCACCGAAACGGGTGCCTGGAATATTCCTCCCAAGGGGTTAAATACTACGTTCGCGACCGTTCCGGTAATGATGTAATTGGCTATCGTCAGGGGACTGGCAGCCCATCCGCCTTTAAAGGCTTTTGCCTTGAGGATGGTGCTTGTATCCTCTCCCAGAAGGATCGGGGCACTGTAGATCGTGCCATTTGTCTCGCTTGGTTCGCTGCCATCCATGGTATATCTGATCACAGCATCCGGCGTGGGACTCGTGATCACGATATTCTGTGGAGACTGATAAGTTCCCGCTGGAGGATTGAAAACCGGTGCACTCACGCCAAAAGCGTATTGGGCGCTGGCGATCACGGAATCATTCCAACCGGGTTTGAAAGCGATCGCCTGCAGATTCGTAGTCTGTGTGATCAGGATCGCACCCGTATAGACGATACCAATCGTAGCGCTGGGAACGCTTCCGTCCGTTGTATAGCGGATCACAGCATCAGCCGGATTTGGAGTTGAAATGCTGACCATCTGATTGGAAGCGTAATTACCGCCGGCGGGACTGAAGATCGGAACTGTCCAGGACACCTGACCGGTGATGTCATAGACTTCGGTTCCAGTGCTGCTTGAGTCCCAACCGGTCTTGTATGCCTTGGCTTTGATCGTCATCGTGATATTGAGTGGGATGTTGATCGCAGTCGTGTAAAGGGCTGAGGCATCAGTGGGT
>JAUYAR010000046.1 GCA_030693415.1 Candidatus Cloacimonadaceae bacterium
TTGATATTTACTGAAGTGTACACTGTGCAGACGATATGTCAATTCAAAGCAACCCCTGCCTAAGGATGCCTTTCGCCCACTTTTCTTGATTTCCGAAACGCTAATTTATTGAAATTTAAGGGAATTTACTTGAACAGTCTCAGACTGAGAATTACGGCTAATTGAGAATTGAGAATTACGGCTAATTGAGAATTGAGAATTGAGAATTGAGAATTGAGAATTGAGAATTGAGAATTACGGTTAATTGAGAATTGGAAAGCTTGCCATTGGGAAAATCATTTGAAAGATCACTTTGCCCAAATTTTGTGTGGCGTTTGCGGGGATTCTGTGTGGATTCTGTGTGGATTCTGTGTGGATTTTTCGCTTCCGCAGCATCGGCATGCTGCGCTACACCGCTCTATCACTTGACAGCCTTAATCAAGCCTTAATCAAGCGTAATAAAATTAACGCTTGATTAAGGCTTGATTAACGCTGTGAAAAAGGCAAGGAATGCGGATGGGCTGATGATTCAATTCCACCATTGCAACGTGACAACGAAATCTGCAAATTGTGCAGCGAAATCTGCAAACTGTCGCATCCTTATGCATCGTAGGACATCCTTAACAAGACCCTTTTGAGTGGTTTGTGACAGGAATTCTGCAATTTAGATCACCGAAAATTGCAAATTGTGACAGGAAATCTGCATATCGAATTCTTGGGTATGCAGTAGAGAAGAAGAAAGGCTCGAAACAGTTGCCAATAATTTGGGATTGACATCCGAATGTAGTTTTCAACAATTGCCAGCATGAGGATGAAATGAACAGCGAGCACCATGACCTTAAGACAAAACTTGAAAGTGCATTAAAGCGGATCAGAGAGCTAGAAGCAGAGAACTCCAGATTGAGAAATTTGGGAGTGCATGATCTTCAAGCAGAAGTATTAAAATCTAATGACAATGAATCCACTGTAAACTCACCGCAGGATAAACATAGCATTGCGATTGATGGAAGAGCTGATTCTGCACCTACTTCAATCAATAGTCATTCCAGTCCAGAGGATAAGGTACAGCTCTTTCGCAGCCTGTTTCGAGGAAGAAATGACATTTTTGCTCTTCGGTGGTCTGGTAAAGATGGCAAATCAGGATATTCCCCTGCATGTTCAAATGCATGGAAACCTGGAGTATGCGGGAAGTTTAATAAAACATCATGTGCAAATTGCGATTATAGAGAATTAATTCCCATTACTGATGACGTAATCTTTCGACATCTTAAGGGAGATATCGTCATAGGTGTGTACCCTTTATTACCTGATGATACATGTCATTTTCTCGCTCTAGATTTTGATAAGAAAGAGTGGCAGACTGATGTAACATCATTTCATGAGACTTGTAATGAATTCGGTATTCCTGCTAATATTGAAAGATCTCGCTCAGGTAAAGGAGCGCATGTTTGGATATTCTTTGAGCAAAACATTCCAGCTCGAATAGCCAGAACCCTGGGCTGCGCTTTGTTGACTACAACCATGGAAAAACGACATCAGGTTGGCTTGGATTCATATGACCGACTGTTTCCCAATCAGGATACAATGCCAAAGGGTGGATTTGGCAACCTGATAGCTCTCCCGTTGCAAAAAGAATCTCGAAAACATGGCAACAGTATCTTTGTTAATGTGGAGCTGCAGCCGTATGAAGATCAGTGGGCATTCCTATCAGAAATTCAAAAGCTCTCATTGGATAAGATTAACCAGCTCATAGCTTTGTTGACCACGGATAACCCACCCATCGGAAGCTTAAGGGTTACAACTGATGATGATACATTGCCATGGGAACAAGTTACCAGAAATGAAGCTGTATATACAGACCTCCCTGTTAAAGTGAATGTCTTTGTCAGCAATATGATTTTCATCGAAAAGGAAGGATTACCACAGAAGCTGCTAATCAGAATTATTCGGTTAGCTGCCTTTCTTAATCCCGATTATTATCGAACTCAGGCTTTACGATTGCCTTTGTATAACAAGCCTAGAGTCATAAATCTGTCAGTGGAAAGCACAAATCATATCGGAATCCCCAGAGGTTGCTTAACTGAGCTGATTAAGCTGTTTGAGCAGTTAAAAATCGAACCCCAAATACATGACAAAACTAATCAAGGCATTGAGCAGGATTTTGAGTTTCAGGGCAGGCTATATGATGAACAGCTCAAAGCTGGGAAAGAGCTGCTTTGCTACGACAATGGTATTTTATCAGCATCGACTGCATTTGGCAAAACAGTGGTAGCCTTATGGTTGGTAGCTCAACGGAAGACAAGCACATTGATCATTGTTCATCGCAGGCAACTGCTCCAGCAGTGGAAAGAACGCATCGCAAGTTTCTTGAATATACCTATCAAAGATATTGGAGAGAAAGGAGCAGGCAAAGATAAGCGAACTATGAAAATCGATGTAGCCATTATTCAAAGCCTGTATCACAATAAAGAAGTGAAAGGATTTGTTACAGAATATGGCTTGGTGATAGTGGATGAATGTCATCATATCTCTGCTTTTTCATTTGAACAGGTACTGAAGGAAGTTAAAGCTAAATATGTCTATGGGCTTACTGCTACACCGATCAGAAAGGATGGTCAGCATCCAATAGTCACAATGCAGTGCGGACCTATCAGAGTGAAGATTGATGCACGCAACCAGACACGTTCAAGAGCTTTCAGTCATTCGGTAATCGTTCGACATACTACATTTCGATTGCCAGATAATCTGGCATGTGCTGAACGTAAAATTACAGATATCTATCAGGCTTTAGTGGATGATAAAGAACGTAACGTTTTGATCATTGATGATATTATCTCATCGATTGAAGCTGGCAGAAGCCCTTTGATTCTTACTGAACGCACAGCTCATGTGGACTTCTTTCTGGAGAAGCTGACAGGTTTTGCCAAAAACATTATTGTTCTCAAAGGAGGGATGGGCAGAAAGCAACTAAAATCCATCATGGATAGACTTCACTCTATACCCGATAATGAGGAAAGAGTGATTATCGCTACCGGTAAATATATGGAGAAGGCTTTGATGACAGCAGACTGGACACTCTGTTTCTAACTATACCAATCTCCTGGAAAGGCACTCTCCAACAATATGCCGGTAGATTGAATGAATAATCTGATAAGATAGAGCCATTAGTCCGCAGAATTAGAGCCACCCCTCCGAATAATAGAGCCACTCGTTCCGAAGGTGAGAGCCACCTTGCCAATCAGGCATGATTTCAGACCATGGATTCATACACTAAATGGTGTAAATATATCCATGGAGGTCAACATAATGACCCAATATCGAGAGATCCTGCGTTTACACAAGCAGGGAATAAGCGGACGTAGCATAGCTGCCTGTTTATCATGTTCACGCAATACCGTGTCCGCGACTTTGCAAGCGGCAGAAACACTTGGCATAGTTTGGCCATTACCGGATTCGGTAAGTGACCGGGAGCTTGGAGAAAGGCTGTTTCCAGAGAAAGGGATTGAAAGCAACCGGAAGATGCCTGATTTCGACAGTATCCACAGAGAGTTGGGGAAAAGCGGTGTCACGCTGTCTTTACTTTGGTATGAGTATTCAGAAGCATGCAGGTACACTCAGGCGATACCATTTCAATACAGTCAATTCTGCAAGCTTTACAACGACTACATCCAGAAGACAAAAGCAACCATGCGGATTCATCACAAGCCAGGAGAAAAGCTGGAAGTTGACTGGGCCGGGCAAACCGCTATCATCAAAGACAATATTAGTGGTGAAGATATAAAGGCTTATGTATTCGTCGCTGCTCTTCCATATAGCGGTTACTCTTACGTGGAAGCCTTTCTGAAGATGGATATGGAATGCTGGATTCAGGCGCACGTCAACTGCTTTGAATACTTTGGCGGAGCAACCAGGATACTGGTTCCGGATAATCTCAAAACGGGAGTGGATCATGCATCCTGGAGCCGCACTGTGATCAACAAAACCTATAACGAGATGGCTACCTATTACGATACGGTAGTTATTCCGGCCAGAGTCCGCCATCCCAAGGATAAAGCAAGTGCTGAGGGGACTGTAGGGGTTATCTCCACCTGGATTCTTGCCTCCCTGCGCAATCAGACTTTCTTTTCTTTGTATGAGCTCAATCAAGAGATCCGCAACAAACTCGGTGACTTCAATACCAGGGCCTTCCAGAAGAGAGATGGTAGCAGGGAAAGTGTGTTTTTGGACGAGGAACAGCACTGCCTTACCACCCTTCCATCCCAAGCCTATGAACTGGCAACCTGGACAATAGCAACGGTTCAGTTCAACTATCATGTATCAGTGGACAGGATGAACTACTCCGTTCCCTATGAGTACATCCAAAACAAAGTTGATATCCGCGTAACAAGCAGGGTGATTGAGGTATTCTACAAGTCCTGCAGAATTGCATCACACTCACGGATCTTTGGGAAACCCGGCCAGTATCAAACCATTCCAGAACATATGCCTGTTAAGCACCAGCAATATCATGAATGGAATGCTGACCGCTTTGTATCATGGGCAAACCGCATTGGAGAACACACTTCGATCGTCATTAGAGGGATACTTTCTTCTGCCAGGATAGAACAACAAGGCTATCGTTCCTGTATGGCACTGCTTAAGGCTGTGGACAAATTCTCTCCCCAACGACTTGAAAACGCATGTCAGAGAGCTCTTTCCTTCACCCCGACCCCGAGCTATAAAAACGTTCTGTCCATACTCAAGTCCGGTTCGGACAAACTGGGAAAAGTTGAGGAACCAATGCATAACGCACAGTCCTCTGAATATGGTATCAGCAGAGGGTCAGGATACTATGGGAGGGAGGACTTATGATCAATCAATCGACCACTAACAAACTGCATGAGATGCACATGGGAGCCATGGCAGACGCCTTTAGAGATCAGCTCAATGACCACTCGTTCAAAGAACTTCAGTTTGAAGAGCGCTTTGGTTTTCTTGTAGATGCAGAATGGACGCGGCGCAAGCACAACCGGCTACAAAAATTGATCAAAAACGCCTGCTTAAAGTTCGGTAATGCCAGTGTAGCGGACATTGAGTACCATGATGACAGAAAGCTGGATCGCTCAGAGATACTGAGACTATCATCTGGTTCGTACATCGACGAAAATCGCAATATCATCATACTGGGAGCGTCCGGTAATGGCAAATCGTGGCTGGCTTGCGCCTTTGGTATAGCTGCTTGCCAACACTACTTTCCCGTAAGATACATCCGGCTTCCGGAACTCCTGGATGAGCTTGCTTTAGCCAGAGGATTAGGCACCTTCAAGAAAGTGATCCGACAATACAAAAGCATTCGGCTACTGATCCTTGATGAGTGGTTATTGACTCCTCTCAGAGAACAGGAGGCAAGAGACCTGTTGGAAATCGTTGAAGCCAGATGTCAATGTGCTTCGACTATCTTTTGTACGCAGTTCAAACCCGGTGGATGGCATGAGAAGATTGGTCAGGAAACTCTTGCAGATGCCATCCTTGACCGGATCGTACATGACTCATACCAGATATTTAT
>JAUYAR010000047.1 GCA_030693415.1 Candidatus Cloacimonadaceae bacterium
TCTGCCAATGCAAACCTGAAATAAAGGATAAACTCAATAGTGTACATGAGGAACTCTATGGCAACGGCAACAGCAATAACTCACTTGTAACCAGAATGGCAAGGGTGGAGACGAACATGAAAATCCTCTTGGGCGTCTCCACCACCCAATTCTTTATGCTCGTGGGAGTGGCTATCAAGATGTTCTTCAGTCCCAATTAAAGAAAGTAAAGATTATCATATACAAGGAATCACTATGATTAAAGAACCTAAACTGACCTATAACCAACTCCGGCAGATCCTCTGTCTGGCTATCTCCAATGGCGCCATTAAGGCAAAGTTGGAAGACTTGCTATCCGGCAAGCTGACCAAGGTATCGGAAGTCGAGCTGTTAGAGCTGATCTCCACCTCCGAAGCCGATAAAGAGCTGATCCGCATTCTCTCCGGACAAGACCCTGACAAGATGGATGCAGTAGTAGCTCTGGAGTACATCTCCGCTTTTTTCGCCTATATCAGAGCCAGCAAGGAGAAGTGCAAAGACTGGCTCGGGAGTTTCGGATTAGCGGTGGCAACCACTCAAAAGCCTACAGTTACCCCTACGAGAAGTTCGAGATGATCATGCGAAAACTCGGCTTTAACAATGAAGACTTCAACACACTGACCATGCCGGAACTGTATCTAAGGCTCTGTCTGAACGACCCCAAAGCCTACAGTGGAGACCTCTAATGGATGCTTTAATCGGATGGATAGGCGGAAAACGCCTGCTCAGAAAGACCATCTCCCAGTATGTGCCGGAAGGTATTACCGGCTACATCGAACCCTTCGGCGGGGCTGCTTGGATGCTATTACTCAAAGAACGCTGGGCTGACCTCGAAGTGTACAACGATCTCGACTACCGCCTGGTAAATCTCTTCCTGCAGGTCAAGTATCATCCTGATGAACTGATCAGGGAACTGGATTGGTTCGTCGCCAGCCGTAAACTCTTTGGCGAGATCATGAAACAGGAAGGCTTGACTGAGATACAGCGGGCTGCCCGCTTCATGTTCCTGATTACCAGATCGTATGGCTCAAAAGGCGACAGCTTCGGCACCTCTCAGAAACGTGGCACATCCAGTATGTATAACCGGCTGAACCGTATCAAAGAACTGCACAAGCGATTGGATATGGTCATCATCGAGAACCTGTCTTACGAGAAGGTAATTGATAAGTACGACACCAAGACCAACTTCTTTTACTGCGACCCACCATATATGACCGGCTATACCTATGAGAACTCCAAGCAGTTCAGCCACGAAGCTCTCTTTCAGAAACTCAAAAACATCAAAGGCAGGTTCATCCTCAGCTATGACGACAATCCTGATGTGCTGAAACTGTACAAAGGCTATCCCACCTTGCATGTTACCAGAACCAAGGGCATCAATCGTAAGGAAGGCAAGTCTGAATATAATGAAGTAATCATCGCCAACTTCCCACTGGAGGTAAAGTGAACTCTATCATCTCCTGGATAGGTGGCAAACGGTTGCTCAGAAAGAAGATCCTACCAATGATACCCAAGCATGACATTTATTGTGAAGTGTTCGGCGGTGCCGGCTGGGTACTATTCGGAAAGTCGCCTAAGAAGGAAGATTGGCAATTATCCAATAAGAGCCGTTACACGGAGGTCTATAACGATATCAATGGTGATTTGGTGAACTTCTGGAAGTACATTAAACAGCACCCGGAAGCCTTTGTTACCGAGTTGAACCAGTATCTTATCTCCAGAGAGTTATTCGACAGCTTTGCAGCTCATCAACCCAAAACGGAACTGGAGCGAGCCATTCGCTTCTACTTCCAACTCTCCTGCTCTTATGGTTCAAGGTCAAAGAACTTCTGCATTATGCAGGGCTACAAGTATATGCCACTGAGAGGACTGGAAAAGGTCAAAGCAGCTTCAGAACGTCTGCAGCAGGTAATCATTGAGAAACAGGACTTTGAGAAGATACTGAGCCGGTATGACAGTCCCAATACCTTCTTCTACTTAGACCCACCTTACTTCACAAAGGAGCATCTATACGACAGAGATGATGCCGATGCCTTTACTAAGCATGAAGAGATGGCAGCCATCCTGAAGCAGATCAAAGGGAAGTTTCTGCTGTCCTACAATAACGATCCGTTTATCCGCACACTCTACCAAGGCTTTATTATTGATGAAGTCGAAGCGCAATATACTGTCTCAGGCAGTTTCCAGACCCAAACAGAGCTACTAATCCGCAATTACTGATGCCA
>JAUYAR010000048.1 GCA_030693415.1 Candidatus Cloacimonadaceae bacterium
GGTGACACAAAGACGTCCAGAAACGTCCAAAAGGCACTGTGACAGTTTCCATAGCCAGTCCTATATATCTCTCCACCAATCAAAGCCTTAAGACCACTGTGACAGGTGATACGCATTTGAAACTTTGGGTGACACATTGTAGCAGCATCGGCATGCTGCGCTACACCGCTCTCTCACTTGACTGCGTTAATCAAGCCTTAATCAAGCGTTAATCAAGCGTAATAAAACTAACGCTTGATTAAGGCTTGATTAAGGCTTGATTAACACTTTGGATGTAGCGCAGCTTGCCGAAATTCCAAGCGGATCGTGGGAACGGATCGTGGGTGGATCGTGGGAACAGATCGTGAGAAACATGCCAAAACATGCCGATTTCAGTGGAGCCGTTGGCAATGCTTTGGATCCATCACCCACCCCGTTCTGCTAAATGATTTGACGAACAAAAAAAGGGTGTGGTATTGAAACCACACCCTCATTATGAGATAGACTATTATCAGTGGGTCATCGCCATAAACTTTTCGGCATGCCCCTTATCCTTTGTCTGAAGGCTTACAAAGATGGTGACGGCAAAGACTATCGGCGACACGTAAAGTGCGGGGTTGATAAGTACTTTAATTCCATAAATATAAGGGATATTAAGAAACTTTGCAAAAGTAAAGATCAACGACAGGATCAATCCGATAGAAAGTCCCCAAAGCACACCCTTTTTGGATAGTTTCTTCCACCACAAAGTGAGGAGAACTATTGGAGCAAATGTGCTTGCGGCGATTCCAAAGACCATACCGACCAAAACAGCGACATTCTGATTTTTAAGCCATATTGACGCCAGAATTGCAAGTAAGGCGAAAACGACGGTTCCAATCTTCGCAAAGCGAACGCGCTCTTTATCGCTGCTATGGGGTCTCAAAATGCCGGCGTACAAATCGTGCGAAATGCTGGTGGTCATGGAGATGAGAAGACCAACGGAAGTGCTGAGCATTGCTGCCATCGCCCCAGCCGCTATTATGCCCAGGAGAACCTCGCCGCCGATCTGCTTGCCCAAGAGGGGCACTGCCATATTTGTGGCTTTACCAATCTCGCCTGAGCTTACCAGACTTATCAGCGTTGGATACATTACCTTCATTGCCGCAAGCCCTACAAACAGGACTGAAAAGTAAAAGATGGCAAGTCCGACAATCGTCATTTCCGCGCCCTTCTGGGCGTCTTTTGAGCTTTTCACGGTAAAAAACCGGATCAGGATGTGGGGCAGACCTGCAGTGCCAAGCAAGAGTCCAAGTGCGAGACTAAGCTGATTCCAGATACCCTTGACATCTATACCGGGTGTCAGTGCGCTTGGTGCATCAGGCGCGGCATTTCTAACCGCTACCGTTAAAGCAACGGCATCTTTTACGGTTTCCTTGGGAGCTGCCGCAATTACATCAGCAGCGACGTCCATGGCTATTTTGGGCGGGACAACTTTTGTAGCCTCTGAGATCATGTTTAGAGGATTTCCATTATAATATAGTAGTGCTGCTGCAAATAAGAGGAATAGCATAGCTGCAAGAAGTATTCCACCCTGAATTGCCTGGTTGATAGTAGTTCCTTTCATTCCTCCGACAACGACCATCAAAGCGATAAAACCACCTGAGAGAAAGACAGTTGTCAGATAATTCCATCCAAGCAAAAGGTTAAACAGATGACCTGCTCCCACTATTTGCGGCACCAGATAGAGCGTGCCGATAATAGCTGTTGTAAGCATCGCAAGTACCTTGATACTATTGCCGCTGAATCTTGAGGAAAGTATGTCGCCAACTGTGAATTTTCCTGCTTTTTTCAATGGTCCTGCAAGCACGAGCAGGATCACTATCCAAGCACTGAAAAAACCTAATGCAAGCCACCATCCATCAATTCCGTACAACGCAACCGCGCCGGCAACGCCAAGAAAACTTGCAGCACTGCAATAATCGCCGAACATAGCTGCTCCGTTGAGTTTCCAAGATATTTTACCACCGGCAACATAAAAGTCTTTGGTGGTCTTTGTGGACTTTACGCTTAGAAAGCTGATGATAAGCGAAACAATGATACTTCCCACGACAATAATTACTGCAATCAAGTTTTCCACAGTTTAATTCCAATCCTTCATTGATCTTACCAGATATATACGCGTGATAATAACACCTGCGACAAAGACGAGCGTCCCGACGTAAAACGCTAATGGCAGTCCCATAATATCCACTGCTGCAATGTCTTTAAGCTCTGCAGTGGCAATTATGGCGGCAAAAAAATAGACCACGGCAAAGATAAGAAGCATTAAAAAAGAATATTTCCGCTTCTTTCTGTGCAGTAGCTTATCATAAACTGGTGCGTGTTCTCTTGTTTGTTTCGGTTCATGTTTTTTCATGATTATCTCCCTTCATGACTTGTAAATGGCAATTTTTATATTGGACTATCGCTTGTATCAACACTGCACTTTAGCTACAGCTAATTCTCTTCAATCATCAGTAGGGTGCAAGTGTTGATGTTATTTTCAACTCATTGTTTCACATTTAGTTTTTGAAGAGCTGTCCACCCATGGCAGAACAGGTCTTCGCTTCGCACAATCTATATAGTTTCCATTGAGATCCATCAATAATTTCATGGCATTCCACGAAAACCAAACTCGACTTCCTGTCAAGTTTTTTTCTGTGTCTCGCACTTCAACGCAAAGAACGAGACCGATGTCGCGTGACAAGTATAAACCCTCACTTAAAACTTCAAATTTGATCATCAAAACTTCAAATGTCCAAGTCCAAGTGGCATCGTCAATGGATTTGATACCCGAATGCAGCAAGTAAAGAGTATAATGCTCAGTAGGATACGAACACTGTGAGTATTTTACAATCGATTCAAGGGAAATGTCCAAGTGGGTTAAAAATGTATGAATTTGAAGTTTGTAATGATAAAAAATGCTGAAATTATAGCAGAGTGTCTATGTCCAAGTGCTATCTCAGTAAATGTGTATCTGGTTAGCATTCAGTTTATTAAGCAATTTGTCCAAGTGGTGAAAGTTTGAAGTTTCTAGTTGCAAACCCTCACTTAATTCTTCAAATTTGATCACCAAAACTTCAAATGTCCAAGTCCAAGTGGCATCGTTGAGGAATATGAGACACGAAAGAAGCAAGTAAATAATTTAATGCTCAGTAGGATACGAATACTATGAGGTTTTAAGGCTGATGTAAGGGAAAATGTCCAAGTGGGCTGATAGTGTATGAATTTGAAGTTTGTAATGATAAAACATGCAGAAATAAGGGTAGATTATCAATGTCCAAGTGCAAGCGCTTCAGATTTGTATCTAATTAGCATTCCGTTGATTATGCAATTTGTCCAAGTGGTGAAAGTTTGAAGTTTTTAGTGACGGTTTATAATATGTATAAACCCTCACTTGAATCTTCAATTTTAATCACCAATTGAAAAGAGTCAGTGAAATCTGCAATTAGGGTCACTGAAATCTGCAAATGCCAAAACAGATACACTTCCAATGTTATAAATTCTGCCTTATGAAATCCATATCGGTGTATTGCGTATATCATTACGGATTTTTGATCTTGATTTTACGCTGAGTATAGTGTCAACCACTTGGACATAATAGTGCCCGATTTGCAGGTTTTGGTGATCAAAACAATGAAGTTTAATGAAATTTTG
>JAUYAR010000049.1 GCA_030693415.1 Candidatus Cloacimonadaceae bacterium
AACATGAATCCCAGAAAATCCAGGCGCTGAAGCTGTCAATATATATTTTTCCTGCAAAGCCCTGATTTTGGACACTAATTGGCTATTTTCCGAAACTCAAATACTATTTTTCAATGAGTTACGATTCCAAAATGACTAAAAACACATTTTTCATGCAAAACTTGGGCTAAGGGAGCATCCCCTTGCTGAACGATAGTGGTTATATGCGATTCTGACACCTTTGTCCCCAATATTCTGAGCGCTTTGCCACTCTGCCTTGGGCTGATGGCAAAGCTTCCAAAGTTTCCGGCGACTACAGTAATTTGGGTGTTCCCGGGAATGCTATGGGCCATAGAGATCGCGTCCTGGATATTCAGCTTGTTTGTATATGACAGAGGTTGAGACGGATCGACGGTTAAGAAGTTATTGTAAACGATTCCGATGCAGAATATCGGTATAAACAATAGGAAGGCGACTATAATTACTTTCATTGTTTTCATTTGACTCTCCTATTTAATATTAGAGTTGAGTCCATTAAAAAGCAATAAACACTTTGTTGATACACTCCGTTTGACAATCCCACCGTAAAAGTGTTCTTCTCGTTGTTGCCGTAACGGGTTTGGATTTGCCACAGAACACTGGCAAATGTTTGTGCTCCGCCGGGCAATAGGATATAATCATAAGACTTAGGTTGAGATTGATTATCATCCCAGACAGCCTCGCTATCTTGAATGCCGAATAAACCAACCGCTGCTATAAGCAAAATAGCCGCAATTATCAGTAGTTGCTTAATCATGGGGGGGGGTAATATTGTCTAATATATGTTTACTGTTCATGTTAAACTCCTGTTCTTATTTGGTTTGGGTTCTGCTGAAGGTAGCGGCTCTGTTTTTTTAAGATCATCACTCACGATATGTCAATTACATCTCGTGCTCACGAAAAATCAGAGCAATCCGGTTTCGAAACCATCGTCATTCTTTGCAGAAATATCTGCGCATAGTCCATTCATCATTTGCCAAAACCTCCTTCGGAAACCGCTTTCCCTTGTAAAACAAAAGCGACATTTCCATCGAATTAATTTACCAAAAACTTCTTATTTGGATGATAACTATTTCCACAATAGCTGTCAAGATAATTGTTCGACCACTTCACAAAATCTCCTTGAAAGATGCTTACTACAAAGCTCTGCAGAAAGCCGGGATCTACCGATCATCCAATCTCCATAAAGACATAGCGTTCGCTTTCAAACAGCTCGGATTTGCAGAATTCGCCAAGACGGATGGATTCGGATGTTTTGTTGAAAGCATCATGTTTTTTGCGAACGACTGAGATATCATGCGTTTTTTTTATTGACTGAATCCACCCGATTATATTCTTATTGTTTCATTGAAATATATGTCCAATAAGGAGACCTTATGACTATGCCTTTCATCCTCCAAAGGCTCATAGACACCGAGTTGCAATTTGCCAAACGTTTCACCAATTGCGTGCCCAAGGACTTTGGTTTGATCTATTGGAACGAGGGAAACAAGGAATCGCACGACAGTAATCATGCCATTATTTCGGATTTTATCGGCGTCGGTTCCAGCATCAAGGAGATCCTCAGTTTCTACAAAGCCAAGGGCATCAATCCGCGCTTGTATCCCGCCTTCAAGGAAAACGAGCTGGAAGTTCTCACCCCTCTGCTTGAAACCAATAGTTTCACGATCGAACAGCATGGCAACCAGTTCTTTCTGCATGAAAAAGACAGCAGCATCACTCCGGTGCACGGCATCCGCTTTGAACGCCTCAAAACGATCACGCCCGAGCTGAGAGAATTTGTGCTTTCGGACAAACAGGGCGAATGGGCGATCAAGGTCTTGGAGCGCCATCTCAGCCACCCCAATTATCATCTCTTGGCTGGATTCGCCAATGACGCACTCGTCACCCTCGCTTCAGTCAATATCTTTGTGGGTTATTCCCGCGTGGACGACGTCTATACTCATCATTTCTATCGCGGAAAAGGCTATTCCAGCGCCTTGATAAACTATGTGTTGCACTACCACAAAGAACGCAGCGACAACTATTTATACCTCTATTCCGCCATCCCGGAAGCGATCAAGGTCTATGGCAAAGCCGGCTTCGTTCCCATCGCTCAAAACCTCAAATTCTGGACGGCATATAAGGAATTGTAATGGATGGTGAACAGGTGAACGGGTGAGCAGGTGAACTGCAGAGTTGGCTCATCGGGTCACCCACAAACATCTCTCATCTCACCAAAGTCAGCATCCCAAAGAAATGACAGATGCTGCCGCCGAGGACAAAGAGGTGCCAGACGGCGTGATGATAGGGCATTTTCTTGTAGGCGTAGAAGATAACTCCAAAGGTATAGGACAGACCACCAAGCAGCATCCAGGTCAAAAGAGCCGGTGGAACGTGTTGGCGGAGGGGATTGATGGCGATGACGATCATCCATCCCATGGCGATATAGATGACGATGGAGAGGATTCTGATCTTGCCGAGGGCAAAGATTTTCAGGTTGATACCGGCAATCGCGAGTGTCCAGATGATGCCAAAGAGTGTCCAGCCCCAGGCTCCGCGCATGGTGCCAATCGTGACGGGAGTATAAGTGCCCGCGATCAAAAGAAAGATGGAGGAATGATCCATGATGCGGAAAAAGCGTTTGATCCTGGGTTGGGGGAAGGCGTGATAGAGCGTCGATGCCGTGTATAGAGCGATCATCGTGGCGCCGTAGATGCTGAAGGAGACGATTTTCCAAGCATCGCTTTGCCTTGCTGCGAAGACCACGAGAATGACCAAGGCGGCGATCGAAAGTCCGACGCCACTGCCATGGATGACGCAATTGGCGATTTCCTCACCGAGGGTTTGTTTCGCGCTCAGGGGGATGCGGTCGAGGAATTTGGAGTCCTTAGCTTTTTTTGCCATATATTCTCATCACTTGATCGATTATTTGGGGAGGAACATAGCCATCCAGAGATTCGCCGGATAAAGCTCTGCGGCGAACTTCCGAGGAGGAAACACCGGACAAGGGAATCTGCAAAATCTGGGCTTTGATCATTGCCAGCATCGATGGATCGGGGGGGAAATCCGGACGCGGGATGACCAGAAACAGGACGTTGTCCTTCAGCCACTGAAAATCATACCAATCTACGAGCGAGACCAGGTTGTCCGTGCCGATTACAAAGCAGAATTTAGTTTCGGGATGATTTTGATGGAGTTTTTTCATCAAATCGGCAGTGAAACCTGTGCTGCCGCCATCCTCGTCCCAAGCCTCCATTCCCTTTTGCAGGCAGGATTTGATCATACGCAGGCGTGTATCAAAATCGGCATTGATGGAGGCGGATTTGAAATGATGCCGACGCACCGGCATAAATATCACACGCGCTATATCCGTGCAACTCAGGATTTGTCCGGCGATGTGCAGATGCCCCAGATGGATGGGATCGAAGCTGCCACCCAATATCGCGTAATATCCCATCAGAGCTTCCGGCACAAATGGATTCCCCTATTTGAAGCGCTTTAGCAGTTTTTTGGTCTCTTTTGAGCCGGGGTATTTGTTTTGCAGGGTTTGAAAGCTGGTTCGTGCTGCGCCATGGTTATTTTGTTTCAGATGCAAAAGCGCGGAATAGTAGAGGGATTGGCGGTCGAGGCTATCCGTGTTTCCCAAATTGACCACTTCGTCAAAATACATCAGCGCGGCGCTGTAATCCTTCATCTTGAAATAGATATAGCCGTTTCGATAGCGTTTTTCGATCAACTTATACTGCGCCTTGCGGATCTGGGATAGGGCTTCCTGAAAGCGCTCGTCGTTTGGATATTTGCTGATGAAAGTGCGAAAAGCCTCGATGCCGGCGAGCGTTTCGGTCTGATCATATTCGGAACTGTGGGATTCCTGCAAGTAGCAAAGTCCGATCTTGAAAAAGGCGGTTCGGACATCCTGATGTTGTGGAAAAGCGTCGGTAAATTCCAAATAGGCGATCCTGGCATCGGCAAACTTGTTGATCTTGAAATAGCTATCGGCTTGGCGCATAAGGGCATAGGCGGTTGAAACAGTGGTGCGCTCGAAATATACGTCGCCATAGAGTTCGGCGGCACGGGCAAACTTTTTGTTGGCAAACAGCTCATCCGCCAAAGCCAGTTTCTCCTGTCCGGTCATGATACTGCGATTCTTTGCACAGCCTGCGATCAGGAGCAGGATGACGATGGTGATCAGAATGTAATGTCGCATGGATAATATCCTCAAGTTCATTATTCGGTAGTCCAAAGTAGATAGATGATCGAAGCCAGGGCGGCGGTGGCGAGCATCGGTTCAAACCACTTGATGCCGGAGACGGAATACTCGCTTTCGGGGGAGAATTTGGGTCGGATGCTATAGGTGGAAATCTTTTGCAGCCGGAAGGACGGCAGGCTGATCTGCCTGATGTTGAAGACATAGAGCGGCTTACGCTCATTACGGTAGGACAGGAAGTTTTTTCGTTCCACCGTTTGCCACTGCAATTCCATCTGCACTTGCACGAGGGAAGCGGAGGAAAGGTAAAAAGGCTTCAGGTCAATGCTTTGCTGTTCCTCAGGTCGATCCGTGGTGGAGGTCAAAGCCGGCAAATGGATGTTTGCCCCGCTCTCACGAACGTCGGCGCCTTTCTCCAAAAGGATGCGGCGGATATTCGTTTCCAGGGCGGAGCTCCATTCACCGGCTCGGACTTCCAGAAACATGGGTTCTCGCAGATCCATCCTCGCCGCCAGTTCAATGCTGAGATCGCCAAGCTCCACATGGCTCAGACGTGCATTGGCGTTAGCGCAAAAAAACGTGGCAAGCAGTATCAGGAACAGGAGCTTTTGCATCGATTAATTAGCGGTGAGCCGCAGGTATTTATCGACGATATCCATTCTGCCGTAATCGGGATAATTTGCCTTGAGCTGTGAAAGCTGGTTGTTGGCGGAATAGTTGTCTTTGAGTTGATAGTAGCAAAGGCCGATCTTGAGCTTGGCATCGGCGCTCTTGGAGTGTGCCGGATATTGGTTGGCGACGCGTTGGAATTCGCGCAGCGCCTTGTCAAAATTGCCGGCGGCATAATAGTTTTCGCCGATCCAATAATAGGCGTTGGCGGTGAGATCGTGATCCGGATAGGTTAGCACAAAATCCTCGAACATGACGATGGATTTCTCATGGTTCTTCTTGTTATACAGAGCCAGAGCAGCCTGATAGGAGGAATTGACGGCAAGATTACGTTTTCTCAGAGCGGCGGCTTTTTCTTTGACGATCACAGCTTCGAGATCAGTGGTGACGCCCACGATTTGCGTGTTGACGGATTCCACCCGTCTGCGCATGGATTCAAGATCGCCGCGAACTGCTGTGGTGGTATCTTTGCTTTCGGATTTGATGAGTTTGATTTCAATCTGGATGATGTCCAGCTTGTCATTGATGTCGGCAAGCATGATATCTCTTTCCTCGCGCTCGATTTCGAGATAATAATCCATGTCCATCTCGACTTCGCTCATGCGGTTGCTGAGGATCTCCATGTAATCCTGTCTGGTCTCGGATTCGGCGATGATCTTTTCGGTCAGTCCGGCTTCGAGATCGATCAGTTGTTGATTCAAGCCGGTTTGGGCAGTGGCTCTCATTTCGGGATCGTCCATGGAAGCGAAATCTTTGCCCTGCATGCCATAAACCATAGCCCGGAGGTCATTCAGATCAGCCTGGAACTTGCTGCTCAGATAGTCGAGCCTTTCGATGTTTTTTGGGGTCAGTTTATCGCCGTCGAAGGCAGCAACGCTTTTTGTTTCCTTGATTTCCGCAAGGTATTCGCCGTAGGCATCAAAGTTGTGATCGGTATCCTCGATCAGAAAATCCAGCTCTTCCCTCAATTCGGCATAGGCTTTGGCATTGTCGGCAGAAGCCTTTTCCAGAGCGGCAAGCGTGGCTCTGAGATCGGTATCTCCAAGCTTGGGAAGGGTGGCAGGCTCGGTGCTGCCGGCGATTCGTAATTCTGCGATGCGTTTTTCCAGATTGTCATTAAAATCGCCAAGTTCGGTCAGCACGGTTCTGAAGGATGCCAATTCGCTCAGTAGAAACAGCAGGTCGGCGTTTTGGTCGTCAATCTGCTTCTGCAATACGGCGAGAGTCTGCACTTCGTTTGTGATGCCGATCAGCTTCACGCTTAGGCTTTCGATGTTCTTTCTTTCGGATAGGATTTCCTTGCGCAGGACTTCCAGCTCGGTGTCCTGTGTGTTTTGACGGGTCTCCAGCATGCTGATCTTATCCCGATCCGCATTCAGCGATTTGTTGCTGACACAGCCTGCGACAAGTATAATCGCACACATAGCCAATAATACTCTTTTCATGTTACGCTCCTTATGTATGGGGTATAGTTTACTTACTGATTACAAAAGATTTATATGCAGTGTAGGTGGAATACAAATCCGCCTTGCTGCACATTTCATATAGCGAATGCATCCCCATCAAGCCGGTGCCGCAATCGAGCACTTCGGCTCCCAGATTGGCAAGGATAAAGGCAATGGTGCCACCGCCGCCTTCATCGACCTTGCCGAGCGATCCCATTTGCCAGAATACTCCGGCGTCGTTGAAGATACGGATGACCTTGGCGGTGAATTCGGCATTGGCATCGTTGCAGCTATATTTTCCACCGGTGCCGGTGAATTTGGAGATACCGATGCCGTGGTTGAAGAGCACCGCGTTTTGGCGTTCGTGCACACTTGGATAGTTGGGATCGATCGCCGCGGTAACGTCTCCTGAAAGGATTTCGGAGCTCATAAAGACGCGGCGCAGATTGCTGCTGCTGTCGGATTCGCCATTTTGGCGAAGGAGTGATGCCACAAAATCCTGGATGAAGATGGAGTGCGCACCCGTGTTGCCCTGGCTGCCGACCTCTTCCTTATCGGCGAAATAGACGATCATCGTGTATTCCGGCTTGGCATCGAGGTTTGCGAGCATTGCAGTCAACGCAGCGTAGGCACAAATGCGGTCGTCCTGTCCATAGCCAACCACCATGCTGGCATCGAATCCGGCATCGCGGGCTTTGTTAGCTGGGAGGAGCTCCAGTTCTGCGGAGATGAAATCGCTCTCGGTGATGCCGTATTTATCGTTCAAAAGCTTGAGCGCGTAAGCTTTGGCAGCTTCCTTTTCCTCGCTGCCGGGAGCGCACATGCCGCTGAAGACGAGATTCATCCTGGAAGCGTCTATGGCATCCGCCAAGTTCTTGGCATATTGTTCCTTTTTAGCAAGATGGGGCAAGAGATCCGGGATGATGAAGACAGGCTCATCATCGCTTTCGCCAAAGCTGATGTGGATGGTGCTGCCATCGGCTTTCACGACAAAACCGTGCAAAGCAAGGGGAGTAGAAACCCATTGATATTTCTTGATGCCGCCATAATAATGCGTCCTCATGCAAGCCATGCTACTGGGGCAATCTTCATAGAGGGGATTTTGTTTCAGATCGACTCTGGGGGTATCGATGTGCGCGGCGACCATGCGAAAGCCTTCGGATACCGGTTTTGAACCGATAACCGCCATGGCGATGGTCTTGTTGCGGAAAATGCTATAGACCCTTTTGCCGCCTGTTTTAGCGGGCAGGGCTTGGAACTTGTGTTTTTTCAGAAGCCCTTCAGTATAGACGATTGTCTCGCGCACTGTCTTGGCTTCATTGAGAAAGTCCTTGTATGCCGTTGCATAATCAAATGCCGCGGCTATTGAAACCGCTCCGGCATCCTTCCAAAAGTTTTTGCGCTCATAAGCAAGCACGCTTTTCTTGGTTTCTTTCTTCTTCATTCATGCTCCAGATTTATCTAATTTATTTGATCTATTTTTAAGTATCGTTCGCCCATGGGAGCTTTGACGATGGCGGTCTCACCAGGCTTTTTACCCAGCAGCGCTTTGCCGATGGGAGAAAGAACGGAAACCGCCTGAATGCCCGGTTCGTCAAAGAAATTAAGCTCGTCCACGCCCAACACCTGAAACGAGGTTTGCTCGCCGGTCTGATCGTCGATGGTGAGGCAGATGCTGCCAAAACGGATCGCGTCCTTGGGCAGGGAATCCGGGTTCACCACTTTGAGTCTCGAAGCGCGGCGGCGCAGACCGTCGATCTCGGTATCAATTGCGCGTTGTCTTTCACGGGCTGCTTTGTATTCGGCATTTTCGCTGAGATCGCCAAATTCGCGGGCGATGGCGATGGCTTTTATCACTTCCGGGCGTTCCGCCATCAGGGTATTGATCCGCCGCTGGATCTTTTCCATGCCGTTTGCAGTGATAAAGAGGCTCAAATCCATCATTTACCCTTCTTCTTCAGAAGCAAGCGATGTGCGGTGAGAGCGGCTTTTTTGAGCCTGGCGTTTCCGCTTTTCGTCCAGTTTTCCACGATCGGTTCCAGCTCCGGATGATAGTCCTGGATCGAGGCGCAGAGCACTTCCACGGTTTGGGGATCGCGGCTGCTTTGATATTCGCGGTAGATATCCAGATAGATGCTTTCATCCAGCCTGGCAACCACTTTGAGCAGATTGACGTGGTTTATCTGACAGTCCCCCAAGGGATAGATCCATTGGTTGACAAAGTGGTTCACGATCTCTTTGGTGAGCTCTGGGAGTTTCTTGATCAGCTTGATGAGCAGGCTCATCGCTTGTTTGCGGAGTCCCTCAGAGCCTTTTTCAACCCATTTATAGACTACGCTGAGATAATTTTCCGGGTGTTTGCGCAGCAGCGGCAGCATGATCTTCTCCATCATCGAAGCCATTTCCGCAGAACTGGCGCTCTGCATTGCGCTTTCCACGACGGGGATATAGACGGCGGGTTTCTTGGAAATGATCTTTGCCATGATATGGATGAAGGCGGTCTTGCCATAATCACCTTTCTTTGCCCAAAGTGAATTGTAAAAAGGAATGTATTTCTCGTGATTTTTGCCCAGTTTGGTGATTATACTCCCGGCAACATGGACGATCACATCGTGGGGAACCTTACCATTAATCCGTTCAGGATATGCGTTGAAGATGATTTCAAAGTCAAAATCATTCTTCGGCAGCTTGTTTATCAGATAATCGTCCGCATCCTTGTTCAGTCTCTCTTTCCAGTCAATGGTAAGCATCTATCTCTCCCTTGGTAATTTCTTTTTTAGCAGATTACCAAACGCCGGCAAAGGGGAAAACTGTCAAGTGAAATTATCGGTAATCAAAAAGCGAACTGACCTCGTCAAAACTGAGCGAATTAAGCATTTGCTGACCCTCGGACATCACCGCCTCAAACATATCGAGCTTGCCTTTTTGCAGCTCCATGATCTTCTCTTCGACCGTGCCTTTGGAGATCAAACGAAAGACCTGCACTTTTCTTGTCTGTCCGATGCGGTGAGTGCGATCGATAGCCTGGTTTTCCACCATCGGATTCCACCAGGGATCAAAGAGGATCACCGTGTCCGCAGAAGTGAGATTCAGCCCCGTTCCGCCGGTTTTGAGACTGATCAGAAACAGGCGTTTGGCGGGATCGGATTCAAAATCGTTCACTACCTGCATGCGGTTTTTGGTTTGTCCGTCCAAGTAAGAATAAGCGATTCCGAGATCGTCAAAGACCTTTTTCGCAATCTTGAGCATTTGCACAAACTGACTGAATACCAATACCTTGTGTCCGCTATCGATGGAATCCTGCACCAGCTCCACCAATTGTTCGAGTTTGGCGCTGGCTGCGAGTTCCGGCAATATGTCGTTATTGGCAAGATGGGGATGATTGCAGACCTGGCGCAGCTTCGTAAGCGCTGCCAGGATATGGATATAGTTCAGTGGTTGTCCTTCACTGGCGGGGAAGAGCTTTTGCCGCACCATCTCCAATATCTGCAGATAGAGCTTTTCCTGGATCGGATTGAGCTTGCACCAGGAAACCTGTTCCTGCTTGTCCGGCAATTCCAGAAGCACCTCTTTCTTGACGCGTCTCAGGATGAAGGGCGAGACACTGCGGTGCAGCCTGGCAACGCTTTGTTCAGGGTTTTCCGGGCTGAGGTAATCCTGTTTGAAACGGTTCAGTGTCCCCAGGTATCCCGGCATGAGAAAATCGAAGATCGACCACAATTCGGTGAGATTATTTTCCACCGGAGTGCCGGAAAGCGCCATCCGATGCGCGGATTTGAGCTTTTTGATGGCATTGGTGCGCTGGGCGGAGACGTTTTTGATATTCTGTGCCTCGTCCAATACGATCCACTCAAATTCGATATCGCGCAGCAAGGCAACGTCGTTTAGCACAACGCTGTAGGAGATGATCAGCAGTTTCACGTTGGGATTGTTCAGCATCTCTCTTCTGGTCTCCTTGCCGCCTTCGACGATGAGATAAGGGATATTGGTATGAAACTTTTCGATCTCCGCAGCCCAGTTGTATAAAAGGGTTTTGGGGCAAATCAGCAGGCTCATTTTGCTGCTCTGGCTGCTGAGGATCACGGCAAGCGACTGGATCGTCTTGCCCAAGCCCATCTCGTCTGCGAGGATTCCATTCAAGTGATAGTGCTGCAACATCTTCAGCCATGCGTATCCGGTTTTCTGATATCCCCTCAAGACCGTTTGCAGATACTGCGGCAAGGGTTCGGTGCGATCCAAATGCCTACGCACGAGATCCTTGGATACGTGGTTCAACCAATCGTCCCCGAGGAATCTGAAACCCGTGTTTTCCTGCATAAGTTTCTGATAATATGGCAGATTGAGCATCCGGGCACGATAGACGCCGTCCGCTTTGCGTTCGCTCTGCGCGAGCAGGCGTTCCACTTCGTCAAAAGCCTCGCGGTTTTCCACGAAGACGATCTTTCCGTCCACCGTGTGGATAAATTCGTCCTTGGAACGGAAAAAGCGTTTCAATTCATCGTGCGTGAAGCTGAAATCCCGGTATTTATAGCTGATGTCATACTCAAACCATTCGATCTCATCGGAGCGCCGGGCGCTGATCTCCACTTGCAAAGGCACTTTGTGAATAAATTCACGATTGAGCGCGGGGTCGATCTCGATGTCCCAGTCTTTTTCACCCATTTCGAATACTTTTTGGCGCAGTTCCGCCAAAGCACTATCTCCCTCAAAAACAAGCTGGGAAAATTCTCCGATGCGGTCATGCGAAGCGCCGGGCAGGCTTTTGACCAGAATCCTGACCTTGTCAAAAACATCGGGCGGCAGATAGAACCATGCATTGCCGCTTTCTGCTCCTCGAGTGTAATCGCTTTTGATCAAAGGAGTCTGGAAGCGCACCACAGAAAGCGGGATCTCGATCTCGCCTAAGTAGCTGAGCTTTCCCTCCAAGAGGATTCTATGATCCATCTGCTTTATTTTCAATTTGATCCGCGGTGGCTCGCTGATGATATATGGCAGTTCGATCGAGTTGTCGATATCCAGATAGATGTCGTGTTTGCGCAGCTCGTTATAGACGACGGTGCGATAATAGACAAGTTCGCGGGAATTGATGATCAGGGACGAACTCATCAGTTTTTCGATCACTTCGCCACGGAAGGGAAGATACACAGGGCGCACTTGATTGCGGAAAAAAAGCCAGCTGGGGTAGCCCGAATAGCAGATGGAAAGCTCTTCCACGATCACCGGATAGACGATATAATCCTTCCTGCCCCTCGCTTCGATCCTCAGACTGAGGGGATAGACGGTGGAAAATATCTGCAATATCTCACCGCTCTCGCGAACGCGAAACCGCTCTCCCAGATTCATCATCAAGCCCAAAGCGGCGGCAAAATCCTTTTTGTAGATGGAATAAAACCTGCCCTTGGCACTGTAGGCGGAGCGGTGAATGTGTAAAAACTGCAAAAACCTGATTTCGTTGTCGCTGAAAACGCCCAGATTGGCTTGATAGTCTTCAATCTTGGTAGCGGAAACACTCGCCGGTATTTCGTCAAGGGAGATTCTGATCAAAAGTGGGAGCTCGATCGGGTCAAACTCGCCATGATAGAATCTGATCTTGTCCAGAACGGGATTATAGATCCCTTCCAGTTCGAAACGGGCGGCATGCACGGTGTTTTGCCAGCTTTCATTTGCCCGCAGATCGTTTCCATCGCAGGTTTCGATCACCGGAGCGGAAAAGATCTCCGTCTTGAGATGATGATAGCTGTAGCGCAAAATGGATAGATAATGACGGCAATCCTCCGCGTCCTTGCATTCGGAACAAGTGTGGCTGATAACTCTTTCACCGACTTTGTCATAGACGATATCCACCCGGGCGGAGAAATAGTCCCTTTTGTCCGTAACCGCAAAAAAATGCAGGTTGAATCTGCCCTGTTCGTCCACGGATTTCCAAAACTCCAAATCCCCGTCCGCCAATGCGATAACCGCATGGTTGAAGTACCATGACGCCGATTTATCGTGGTAATCCTTGCTAAAGAGTCGCGCCATTTATCCTCGCTACTAAAATAATCGGTTCATGTGCATCAGCGAGCCCGATTTTGTCAACTTATTTCCGCTCTATTTTCGATTTATGTTCATCGCTACTATCGCCGACGGGGACGTCGGCGCTCCATGATTATGGATTTACCGACGTCCCCGTCGGTTCATGTCCGTAGGATCGGCTACAGATTTGTAGATGGTTTGTGAATCGGCTACAGATTTGTAGATGGTTTGTGGATCGGTTACAGATTTGCAGATGTGTCATGTTCATCGCTACTATCGCCGACGGGGACGTCGGCGTTCCATGAGAAGGCGTTCCATGATTATGGATTTACCGACGTCCCCGTCGGTTCATGTCCGCAGCTCCTCCTCAAACCCATTTCCGCATAATGCAACAATCTCTTATACAGTTATTATGTTGATATGCCATAAAACCGTGACTACATTCGCCCTCATCTGTCAGTGCGACATCTCACTGGAGGCTAATGAACTTGTGTTTATGACATTTCACTGTGGAAACTGTATGAGTGCGCCAAATTGCACCAAACTACTCCTTGAATTGCTCCACTTGAATGCTCCTTTAAAAGATCATTTGCAAGTACAATGTGTCACCCAAAGTTTCAAATGCGTATCACCTGTCACAGTGGTCTTAAGGCTTTGATTGGTGGAGAGATATATAGGACTGGCTATGGAAACTGTCACAGTGCCTTTTGGACGTTTCTGGACGTCTTTGTGTCACC
>JAUYAR010000050.1 GCA_030693415.1 Candidatus Cloacimonadaceae bacterium
GGCAGACAAAATCTACTCCCTGCTGAACGTCAAAGTCTTCAAAAATCAAATCATCTCTAAACACAGAGTTTAGTGCCTAACTGAAAAATGACTGTCATATATACCAATAACTTAGTCCCTAAAATGCGAAACTTGGGTTAACTATATTTTAGCCGGATTTTAACAAAATGCCATATCTGAATTATGGAATGTCTGCTTTTGAATCAATCACTGCTGTGGGACTCAAAGTATCCCAGTCTGGTTTGAGCCTTCAGTCTCATTGTTGCCGAACCTATCTTGACTCAGTTGGGATGCGGCAAGATACCCTTTTGCAAGCTTGGAAGGCGCTTATTAGAGACTGTTTTAGGACGCAATCCAGGAAACTTCTTGACAAGTATGCGGCACCTTTGAGAATGATCAGCAAAGCAGTTTATGCCGCTTTATTGACGTTTTGGAGGTAGGATGGATAACGACGAATCACTCTTTGGCACCGGTTTGTTTGATCTGGAAGAGGACAATCTGTCCCAGAAGAACAAGTGTCATCTTCGCGAAGGCGAATTGCGCGAAGTAACGATGCTTTTTGCCGATATCAAGGGTTTTACCGATCTTTCCACGCGTTTTGATCCGGAAATCATTCATCTGAAGATGGACGAGCTGATGAAAGTCTTTTCCCGCTGCATCACTTTCTATGGCGGATTCGTGGATAAATATATGGGAGACGGCATCATGGCGCTCTTTGGCGCAAAAAAAGCCAGCGAACAGGATAGCGAACGTGCCATTCGCGCAGGACTCAAAATGCAGCAGCAACTGATCGCCTACAACGCATATCTGAACAAGCAGCCGGGCTTTGAGAACGTGGAATTGGGCTTGCGCATCGGCATCAATACCGGTATGGTGAGCGTGGGAAAGGTTGGCGAATCCCGCGAGGGAGATTTCACCGTCTATGGACCCGAGGTCAATCTTGCCTCCCGCATGGAAAGCAACGCCCCCGTGAATGGAATTATGCTGCCAGCCGCCACCAAAAAGCTGGTCGATCACGTCTTTGAATTCGTTGCTCTCGGGCAAAAACAGGTCAAGGGCATCGAAGTGCCGATCGAATGCTGGCAGCCAAAGAGTTTGAAGATTCAAAGCCTGCCGCGCTGGCAACGTCTGAACAGCCGTTTCATCGGAAGGGAAATTGAGCTGGGATTGTTATCCGAAGCCTTTGCACAGATCAAATCCCCTCGCTCGGACAAGCGGACAAAGATCATCGGCATCGAAGCTGAAGCCGGCATGGGCAAGACCCGCCTCGTCTATGAATTCCGCAAATATATTGAATGTGACGCGGTCTTCATCACCGCTGCCTGCAATTCCGTCAGCCCCACTCCGCTAAATCTCTTTGCCAACCTGTTTGAGAACTATTTTGTCCTGCGTATCAACGAAACGCCTCCTGAGAAACTGAGTAAGCTCGAATTGGGCTTTGCCGCGCTTAAAGAAGGGGCTACTGATGAACAGCAAGCCGCGCTGGATGACGCTTTTGCCATGATCGCCTTTCTTTTGGAGATCAAAACTGCCGATGCGAGAATCAAACAAGGCGGCAAAGACTTGCTCCAACATCTCCTGCAAGCCGCGGAAAGCGTTCTGCGCATTATACTTACAAGCGCGGCTGCCACGGGCTTGCCGATAGTTTTTATCATTGACGATCTGCATTGGATGGATGAAAGCTCCGCCGCCGCACTCGAACACATCATAAGTCATTTCTCGGAAAGCGACTATGCCCAGCTCTGGCTGCTTTTGTATCGTCAGGATTATTCCCTTCCGGCTTATCTTTCGCGTTCGGAGCATTTCATTCTGCTCGAGCTGCATCATCTAGATGAGCAGGATATTGCAAACATGATCTTCAACTACGGCAGACAGCTCGATCTCTCCGAGGATACCATCGACCGTGTGGTTCAGCTTTCCGCGGGAAATCCCTTTTTCCTGGAAGAATGGTGCAACTACATCGCCGATCTGGCGCCGGACGATATGCAGGATCTGCCTGTACCGGCAAACCTGCACGCACTGATCCTTTCGCGTCTGGACAATTTGCCTCTGGCGTTGAGATTGCTGCTGCAAAAGGCTTCGGTGATCGGGCAGGAATTCTTTGTGGAAATCCTGCGCGAAGTGGAAAAGCGCCTGGAAGACAGCTTGGACGTGGATCGCACCCTTGCCAGCCTCGAACAGCAAGCCATGATCATGAAGATGTTGGGCTTTGACTATTCGAGCTATTTCTTCAAACACGTCACCACCCGCGAAGTGGCATATCAGACGCTGCTGCATTCCAACCGCAAGATCCTGCACCGCCTTGCCGGAGAGGCGATCGAGGACATCTTTCCTGACCGTTTGGAGGAGTTTCATTTCGCTCTGGCGGAACACTTTGTCCGGGGAGAGATCACCGACAAAGCCACTCACTATCTGGAAAAAGCAGCCGACGCCGCGGCAAAGATTTACAACAACACACAGGCGCTGGAGCTTTACCATCAACTGCTGCAACTGCTTGATCCGCAGGAGCATGAAAAGCGCGGAGCGGTGCTGCTCAAGATCGCGGAAATCCTCTGGCTGAACGGAGATTGGACAAAGCTGGAAGAGATTTTGCAGCAAATGCTGATTGTCTCCGAAAAAACAAAAGACCTTACCCTGCGTTTCAACGCGCTGCGGCTCAGTGGGTTGCTATGTTTCTTCCGTCGCAAACCGGAGGACGCGAAAAGCCATTGGGATGAATGCCTCGTTTTGGCAAATCAACTACAGGATAAGCTGCTTTTGTGCGTGGCTTTGAACTTCCTCGGCGTCTGGCATCAGCATCATCGGGAATTTGATGCTGCTATCGATCTTCATTCCCGCAGCATGGAATTGGCGGAGAAACTTGGCGAACAAGCCCGCATTGCCAAAACGCTTAATAACCTCGGGCTCATCTATCTGGAACAGAAGGATTTCGCCAAAGCGGAGCATTCCTTTGAAGAGAGTTTGCGCCTCGCTGAAGAGAGCCGCTTGCTCAAAGATGAATCCCTCGCCATCGGAAACCTCGGACACGCGATGATCCTGCAAAAACGCTATTTGGAAGCCATTCCCTACCTGAACCGCAAACTCGCACTGGCGGAGAAAATGAACGACCGCGCTGAACTGATCAAAGCCCTGGGCAACATGGGCATGGTCGATACTGAACTAATGCGGCATGAGGAAGCGCTGAAGTGCTATCAGAGCATTCTGCGGATCAAGGAATTTATGGGAGATAGCGCCGGCATGACGATCACGCAAGAAAGCATCGAAAGCCTTGAAAAGCTGCTGCCGAAAAAGCCCCAATTTAAAAAATAATGAACAGACTATCTAATACACTGTTAACCCGGAGGTTAAGATGAAAAAACTATTGCTCGTATGGATGGCGGTCAGCCTCGCGCTGGTCTCCCTCGGAGCACAAAAAGCCTTGGTGATCGGCAATGCCGGATACTCGGATAAGCCGCTCAAACACCCTGTCGTAGATGCGCAATTGATCGACACGACACTGGTTCGGATTGGTTTTCAGGTGACCAGAAACACCAATCTCAATGCCGCGGCTTTCAAAACCGCTATCGCCAAATATGCCAAAACGGTCGGTGCCGATGATCTCGCCCTCTTCTATTTCAGCGGACAGGCGGTGCAGCTTGACGGAGCCACTTATCTGTTGCCGGTGGGAACGACCTTCAAGGATGCCACGGCAGTCAAAAGCGGCGCCATTGAACTCTCCGGGCTGATCACACAGATCAACAAAGGAGTGGCGACCCTGGTCTTCATCGATGCGGCGAGGGCAAACCCAAATGTCGCTTTCACGCTTGCCAAACAAGGTCTCGCAGCACCGGGAAAAATGCCGGACAAGCTGTTTTTGATGTTCAGCGCCGCACCGGATAGCCTCATTCTCGAAGGCAGGGGAACGCATGGAAACTTTGCTCTTCAACTGAGCCGGGTACTTATTCTGCAAGAGCGCGACCTCGAAGAGATCGGCAATTTGATCTCCAGCGGCGTCAAAGTCATCACCGCCGCAAAGCAGAACCCAAGAGTCTATAACAGCATCGCGGGGGAGCTGATCATCAATCCCTCTCCTGAAAACGGCGCGCGTTTCTATTTCCGCAGCTTTCATAAGATGGAAGTTGACGGAGGGGGGAGCTACTCCTTCTGAACAAAGATAGATAACTGATCTGAAGCGCAACTACTTTTCATTTGACAAGCAGACGCGTTTTATTTTCGGTGTGAAACTAATGGTTTTACCCTCCAGTTTGTGTGATGTGGGGTAGGACAAATTCATTTTCAGCAAAGGAAAAAAGCTATGCAGAACGAAGACCGCAAGCTGGATGCCGTGCTCACTGCCTACAAGGGCAGAAAGGGCATCTTGATTCCACTGTTGCAGGAAGTTCAGAACCTGGAAGGATACCTCTCGCGTGATACGATGAAGTATGTTTCCGACTTTATGGACATCCCCGCCGCCGAGATCTATGGCGTCGCCACTTTCTATTCGATGTTTCGTCTCAAACCCCAGGGAAAACACATCATCCGCGTCTGCAAGGGCACTGCCTGCCACGTTTCGGACGCCGATAGCATCAAGTATGCGCTGATCGAAAATCTCAAGCTCGCCGATGGTGAAGAGACGACCGCGGATATGAATTTCACCCTCATGGAAGTAGCCTGTTTGGGCTGTTGCAGCCTGGCACCGGTGATTATGATCGACGATCAGACCTTTGGCAAGCTCACCCCGGAAGCGATCCCCGCAATCCTGCAACGTTTCAGTTTTTAGGAGGGAAGATGGAGAATATCAACGTCAAAGTGGGGCTCGCCAGTTGCGGACTCGCCGCCGGAGCGGAGGAAGTCTATCGGAAAATTGAAGAGTTAGTCCTCCACAATGTCCTGCCCGTGAAATTGCACAAGACCGCCTGCATCGGCATGTGTTTCGAAGAACCGATCGTGGAACTGAGCGGATCCACGGTAGGAAAGGTTACCCTTGGTCAGGTCACTGCCGATAATATCGAAACGCTTTTAAATGAATATCTGGCAGGCAAGCTCCCCGCCCAAAACGTCATCCTTGCGGACAAGCATCCTGCCTCGCGCAACGAGCTACTCGCCAACCAGCATCGCATCGTGTTGCAAAATTGTGGTGTGATCGATCCTCAAGCAATCGAAGAATATGAAGAGACCGGCGGGTACAAAGCGCTGAAGCAAGCTCTCTCGATGAGCGCAGCCGCCATCATCACCGAAGTGAAGGATTCAGGCTTGCGTGGACGCGGCGGAGCGGGATTTTCCACGGGCTTGAAATGGAGCTTTGCGGCTTCCGCCAAAAGCAACAAGAAATATGTGATCTGCAACGCGGACGAAGGCGATCCGGGTGCTTTCATGGATCGCAGCGTACTCGAGGGAGATCCGCACAAAGTGATCGAAGGCATGATCATCGGCGCCTTCGCCATGGGCGCGGATGAAGGCTACATCTATTGCCGTGCCGAATACCCCCTGGCTATCCACCATTTAAGGATCGCTATCGAAGCCGCCGAGAAAAAAGGCTATCTGGGCAAAGACATCATGGGCACGGATTTCTGTTTCGAACTGCATATCAAGGAAGGCGCCGGAGCTTTTGTCTGCGGCGAGGAAACCGCTTTGATGCAATCCATCGAAGGCAAACGCGGCATGCCCACAATCCGCCCTCCCTTTCCTGCGGAATCTGGTCTTTGGGGCAAACCTACCAATATCAACAATGTGGAGACCTGGGCAAATATCACCTGGATCATCCTCAACGGCGCCAAGGCTTTCAAAGCTTTGGGAACGGATAAGTCCTCCGGCACCAAGGTCTTCGCTCTGGCTGGAAAAATCGCCGGCAGTGGATTGATCGAAGTTCCCATGGGCATCAGCATCCGCGACATCATCTATAAGGTGGGTGGCGGCATGAAAACCGAAAAGCCTTTCAAAGCGGTTCAATTGGGTGGTCCCTCCGGGGGCTGCATTCCCGCGGAACTGCTTGATACGATAGTGGATTATGATTCCATCACCGCCACCGGAGCGATCATGGGTTCCGGAGGCATGGTGGTCATGGATAGCGGCACCTGCATGGTCGATGTGGCACGCTATTTCCTCAATTTCACTCAAAACGAATCCTGTGGCAAATGCACTTTCTGCCGCATCGGAACCCGCCGCATGCTGGAAATACTCACCCGCATCACACAGGGCAAGGGATTGCCGGAGGACATTAAAAAGCTCGAGGAGCTTGCCGCCAATATCATCAAAGGCTCGCTTTGCGGGCTTGGACAGACGGCTCCCAACCCGGTGCTCACCACTTTGCGTTATTTCAAACACGAATATATCGCCCACATCGAGGAAAAGCGCTGCCCCTCAGGCGTTTGCACATCCCTGCTCAAGTATGAAGTCATCGCCGAAAAGTGCGTTGGGTGCACAGCCTGCGCACGCAAGTGTCCGGTAAACTGCATATCCGGCACGGTCAAAAAGCCGCATCTCATCAATCAGGCAGCCTGCATCAAATGCGGCGCCTGCTTCAAAACCTGCAAGTTCAATGCCATCACCAAGGCTTAGGAGAGAGAAAATGATCGAAGTAACTTTAAACGGAACCAAGCTGGAAACCGAAGCCGGAATCACTATCCTCGAGCTTGCAAAACGACGCGGAATCGAGATCCCCACCCTTTGTCACGACGAAGAACTGAAACCTTACGGATCATGTTGGGTCTGCGCGGTCGAAGTCAAAGGACGTCGCGGATTCGTGACTGCCTGCGGCACCTATCTCTCTCCCGGTATGGACATTGTCACCGACAACGATCAGATCCGCAACGCCCGAAAAATGGCGCTGGAACTGCTTATTTCAAATCATTATGCAGATTGCGAAGCCCCTTGCAAGATCGCCTGTCCGGATCACGTGGACGTCCAAGCTTATGTATCTTTGATCGCCAACGGCCAGTATCACGAAGCCGTGAAAGTGATCAAAGACACTCTTCCGATGCCGCTTTCGATAGGACGCGTCTGCCCAGCCTTCTGTGAAAAGGAATGCCGCAGGCAGATCGTGGAAGACCCCATCGCCATTCGTCAGTTGAAACGCTATTGCGCGGATGAGGATTTGAACGACGTGTGGAACTACATCCCGGAAAAGCTTCCTCCCACCGGCAAGAAGATCGCCATCGTGGGTGGCGGACCCAGCGGCTTGACCTGCGGATATTATCTTAGCACAAACGGTTATGAAGTGGAGGTCTTTGAAGCTTCCCCCGCTGCGGGTGGTTGGCTGCGGTATGGCATCCCGGAATACCGTCTTCCCAAAGCTATCCTGGACAGCGAGATAGAGCTGATGTGCGCCAACGGCATGAAGATACACCACAACGTTCAGCTCGGTAAAGACTTTTTCTTACAAAAACTTTGCGAGGACTACGATGCCGTCTATCTTGCTTTGGGAGCCCAGAAAGCGGTTCCGATGCCGGTCAAGGGCAGCGACCTGGAAGGGTGCTATCTGGGCGTGGATTTTCTCAAGGCATTCAGCCTGGGAAACACTCCTCCGCTGGGGAAAAGAGTCGCCATCGTGGGAGGTGGAAACACCGCGATCGATTGTGCCAGAACATCTTTACGTCTTGGCTGCGAGACGAGCATCATCTATCGCCGCACCAAAGAAGAAATGCCCGCCGAGCCCTTTGAGATAGAGGCTTCGGAGCATGAAGGCATCATCTTCCACTACCTATGCAACCCAGTTGAATATATCGGGGAAAGCGGCAAACTCAAAGAGGTCGTGATCGAAAAGATGCGTCTCGGCGAACCAGATTCCAGCGGCAGAAGGCGTCCCGAACCCACAGGCGAGTCTTTCACCGAAGCCTTTGATTCCATCATCGCTGCCATCTCTCAGGTACCGGAGGTGGATATCTTTACCCATGAAGATAACTACATAGATGGCAACATCTTACCTGTAAGCCGCTGGCAGACAGCCATCGTGGACGAAGCGACCATGCACACCGGACTTAAAAACGTCTTTGCCGGAGGAGATTTCCGCTCCGGAGCGGCAACCGCAATCGAAGCCATCGCCGATGGCAGATTGGCAGCGGAGGCGATCGACCGTTTCCTTTCCGGAGAAGGCATTAAGGGCGACGCTCCTCGTTTCGATTCCAAAAAAGGAAAGAAAGTTGAGGAGATATCGGCAGAGGAATATTCCATCTTCGAGAAGATCGAACGCTTCAAGATGCCTGAGATAGCGATGGACAAGGCAAAAAGCACCTTCGCGGAAGTGGAACTCGGCTTTGATGAAAATCAGGCACGAGCCGAGGCAGACCGCTGTCTCGAATGCGGCTGTCAGGTGAACGAAACCTGTTTCCTGCGCGAATATTGCACTGATTACAAAGTTGACGCGCTCAGTTTCCCGGGCAGTATCAACAAACATCCCATCGATTATTCACATCCCTTCATCGCGCGCGATGCCAACAAATGCATCAATTGCGGACGCTGCGTTCGCACCTGTTCCGAAATCCAGGGCGCCGCGGTGCTTGGTTATATCTACAGAGGTTTTTCCTCGGGCGTGGCACCCGAATTTGGCGAATCGCTCACGCAAACCACTTGTGAAAGCTGTGGAAAGTGCATCGCGGTTTGTCCCGTCGGGGCTTTGGTAGAAAGAAACATCCACTATAAGATGAATCCCCTGCCAAATGACGAAACCCTCCAAAACTGCGGTATTTGCGGTACCGGCTGCGCGATCAAATGCGAAAGCCAGACCGCGATCGTGACCCGCGTTTCCACTCCCGAAGAAAAGGAAGGAACCGGTTTCAACGGCAGAAACATCTGCTTCAAAGGACGTTTCGGCTGGCAGAGATTAAACGATCCCGACCGCCTGATCAACCCCCGTTGCAAAGATAACGGCGTGTGGAAGGATATCTCCTGGCATGAAGCGAAAACTCTGATCGAAACAAAGCTAAGCACCTGCGAAAGCAAACGCTTCGAGATCTCCCCATATATCTCTTTGGAAGAGATGCTGATTGCTCAAAAAGCGGCTGAATCATGCGGCGGAAATCTATATGCCGCATGCGATTACAGCTATTTCAGCGATGCCTGTTTGGACATTTCACCCAAAGACGATGCCTATGAGATCCTCAGCCGCTTCGACGAATATATCATCGTGGGAGATATCAATCACACACTCAAAACAATGCTGCGGCTCAAACAACGCGGCGGCAAAAAACTGCGCGTAGTGCCCATCGGCGAAGGCACAGTCACTCGTTTCGCGGATAGCGTTCACAGTAGCCTCAGCGCGGTGGAAACCAATGATCGGCAGCTATTTATCTATAACCAAAACCGCATTTCCGAGCGTGAGGCATACAAGATATGGGAGCTTGCCTCCACAATCGGCAGCCATCCCACAAACATATTTGTGACGTCGGATTATCCAAATCTTTCCGGTTTGCAGATGATCAAACCCAGGTTCAATCTGCCCTCGACTGCCGATCTCGTAGTTGCCTGGGGTGCGAAAGCGCAGAAATGTGATAATGCCAAGCTCTGCGTGGCGATCACTCAGTTCAGAGACGACAAAAGCTGTGCCGATCTGTTGCTTCCGGCTTCTTCATATTTGGAGATCGACGGCTACGCTTTGGCAAATCAAGCAATCATCACCCGCTATCGCAACCCTATGAAATCAAACAAAATAAACGAATTGCTGCGCCTCTTCTATGAGCTTGGATGGATATCTCCCGCCACCGCGGATATCAATCACTGGAACGCTCTGGCGGAAGAAAAGATCGAAAAGGCGGAAAACGTCAAAGCCGCCCGTTTCGACAAAAACGCCGTCATCCCGGAAACTCTGCGCGACACCGCCATACCCGCAGCCTCCGAATTGGACAAACGCATCGAGGAGCTCTATCAGACCCGATTTAGCGCTGTAAAGTTCTAATAATATAGAATATCAAACGGCAAAATGTGGAAAACCCCGTTTTCGATGAGAAGACGGGGTTTTTGGCATACAGCGGCAGACATCCCCGTCTGTCAAAGCCCGCGAGGACTTTCTATTTGCCCCTCAGTCACTCGAATCTAAGTTATGTATGTACTTGGACATCTCGAGGCTTGCAAACGAGACCATTTGTACGACTTCGCTTTAACCCAAAACTCCGCCGCTGAAATCTGACTGCTGCACTAAATCCTTGTCAGGCGGAGTTTTAAGTCAAAGCAGGCATTGTTGAAGGCAAAGCTATGCATTGGTTCTAAGTATTGGGCTATCGTTTCCGTTTTAGCTTTCGCCTTCAGTTTTGAGTTAAAACCGAGACTCCATTATTCGAGAGAATTTCCGAAAATTAGCTCTTGGCATATTTGAAGAATGAGTTATTATAGTCATATTGGAAGTATAGTTGCTGCCCTCAGTAGCGGATAACAGAATTTGATACCCTGTATCAGGTGCAAGATGTAGAAGCAAGCTTTGTGAATAATATTTGAAATAGATATGTTCAGCCAGTTGCTCAATTTTATCGCTAAATCTTCCTTGGCGAGGCTGACCCTTGATCATACGGTCAACTATCATGCTCAATATCTTCCGCTCATCCTCGCTTATATCCAATGGACCGATATG